>JBMYTY010000075.1:0-7330 GCA_049604855.1 Gammaproteobacteria bacterium
ACGATCCCTTCGTGTACCGGATCCTCACCATGGATGAACTCGCCGATCCGGACATCGTGCTCGCCTACCCCCGTCGCCCCTACTTTCACCGTGCCATCGTCCCGCGAACAAACATCGGCAGGGTGTTCGAGCTGTTCAAAGCATTGCGCTTCGCCGATCCCACTATTTACCTGCGCTCCGCCTCCATCAATGTGGTGAACGGCAAGATAGGGCTCAATTTTTCATGCGATGGCACCCACTACCTGAACCACGACGAGTTTCTCGCCAAGGGCCTCGAATTCTGGTTCGGAGAGGAGGATTTTCCACAAACCGTCGCCCCGGCCCTGGACCTGGATTTCGCGCGCCTCGAGGAGGTCATCGAGGAGATTGCGGGTGCGGGTTGCATACAGGTGAACAAGTTCCTGTACGCCTTCGAAAAGGGAGAGGTGCCCGAGGTCGTCCAGACCTTCGACAAGGATGAGCGCGCCTTCATCTACGACGAATTGAAAGGCGTCATGGATGTCTACGAAGGCGGTGTCTGCAGCCTGTAGAGCGCCGCCTCAGGACAGAATCGACCGTGGGATTCAGGCTTCCTCCGGGACATCCGGCAGCTGAAAGCCGGACGCCGCCGTCAGCGCGTGCATATACATCAGGCCGCCATGCGGCTGGTTGATCCCCGCGGCGAAGAAGATCTCCTCGAACAGTTCGTCGGCGAGCTCCGCGGAAACGGAAACGGTAAGAATCTCCTTCTCCGTCGTCTCGCCGATGCCACGGTGCGTCAATGGGGTGATACGCCCCGCCCCGCGGGCATAGTGCACATTGGCCGTCGTCAGACCTTTCTCAAGGCTGAGCAGCTCCAACAGCGGTTTCGCGCGCCCTTTCGGCAAAATGCAGGTGATGACCTTCCGCGCTGACTCGTCATACACCGCTCAACCCTCCTCGGCGCTTACGTTGGCCTTGTGCGAGGCCATACGTTCGATGATCTCCTGGGGAATGAAGGTGGCCGCCTTCTCCAGGGGCGTGACCCACATGAAGCCCATTCCGGGCGTATCCATCTTGCCCGCCAGGTACATTTTCTCAAACACCCGATCGACCTGGTCACTGGAAACCACGATGTTGATGGTTTCTTTCTCCGCCTCCAGGGCAAGGCCCCAGATGCCCAGACGTTCGCGCACGCCGCGACCCTGGGCGTAATGGATGCTCGCGCCCTGGGCACCTGCTTCCTGCGCGGCCTTGACCACACTGTCGGCGTTGCCCCGTGGCACAACGGCCGTGATCAGGGCGACATCGGTCAGGACAACGATTTCACGTTTGGAACTCATGCTTGCATACCTTTCAATCCGCGCAGCGGAACGTGCTCAGCCCGGTTCCGAATCGGCCACCGCGGGCAACTCGGACTCGTGGGGGTGTTTTTCAGCCTCGACGACCTTTCCCGCGTCGTAACGTTTGCGCCGACGCCGTACTTTCCAGTCGATCCACAGCCCCGTCGCCAATACCGACAGGATCGGGCAGATGGATGCCATGGAAAGAATACCGAAACCCTCTATGGCTTCGACGGCATTGCCGAAACCCAGCCCCATGGCCAGCACCAGGGGCACCGTAACGGGGCCGGTGGTCACCCCCGCGCTGTCCCAGGCAATGTTCACGAATTCCTCGCTCGACAAATGGGTCAACAGCACGGCAAGCAGGTAGCCGGGAATCAGCATCCAGGCGATGGAGAAGCCAAACACGATTTTGGCGACCCCCAGGGCCAGACCAAATCCCACGCCCAGGGACACCGCATACATGAGCACTGTCTTCGGGAATGCACCGTTGGTCAGGTTCTCAACGGTCAAACCCAGGGCATTGAGTGCCGGTTCGGCCAGGGTGGCTCCGAAACCCAGTACCCAGGCAAACCCGATGGCAAGGGCCAGGCCCAGAACCGGGCCATACAGCGGATCATCCTGCACCGCCGCAATATCGGTAAACGCCGCGGGGACGAGGCCACCGGCCTGCCCACCCAGCTTAGCCAATCCGTAGGTCAGGCCGAGGTTGAAGATAATCATGCCCAAGACCGCGAGGATGATGCCGTAGGTGATGTGCCCGGGGTTCTTGATGCGCTCACCCAAGACGAAACGCATGACCAGGAACAGGAACACCACCAAAGGCACGATCGACCGCAATCCCCCCATGATCTCGACCCAGGGCGTGTGCTCCGACCACGAAACCGACGCCGAGGCGCTGGAGACCGACTGGGCGGCCTCTATGATCTCCCGTGGACTGCTCACCAGGGACACATAGATGGCCAGAACCTCGACCGCGATGATGGGGAACAATGACGCGAGGGTGACGATCCCGAACCCGGACAGCGAGGACTGTCCCCGCCCCGCGGACGCCGCGATGCCCACGCCCAGGGACAGCACCAAAGGCACGGTGACCGGGCCGGTGGTGACCGCGCCGCAGTCCCAGGCCAGACCCAGGGTTTTGCTCAGTTCCGGGTCGAACAGTATGTAGACGGTGAGACTGATAGTCGGCAGGAGGGTCAGATAGATGAGCGGCTTCAGACTCCAACCGTTGAGGAAACGCAGGGTGCCCAACACGGCCGCCGCGCCCACGCCGATACCCACACCCAGGACCAGGACCTCGGCCCAGTCATTGAGCAAGGCGTACAGATAGGGGGCTGATTCCACCTCGACGATCTGACCCGCTGCCTTCAATGCGCCAATGGCGGGCTCGGCGAAGGTGACCCCGATGCCAAGGATGAAGGCTATGACGAGAACCGTGTTGAGCCCCGCCTTGGCCGGCAAAGTCGTGCCCAGGGCCTCCCCGAAGGGCATGAGACCGACCTTCAGGCCCTCCATGAAAAACATCAGGCCCAAGATGACCGCACTCAGACCCGCCGCAATCACCGATGCGTCGATCACATCCTGGCGCAGGATGAACAACTGGAAGAGCACCAGATAAACGGCCAGGGGCAGCACCGCGCGAATCTGCTCCAGAAACCGAACCGAGACATAGGGCTGGACCAGGCGATAGACGTCAATGGGACGCAACCGGATACGCGGTGCCCGGTAGGGTTTCGCATTGCCCTCCGCGTCCCGTTCCACGGGGGCGGTCAGTTCGTTGTAGGAGAGTTCGTCCTGGTGAACGGTGATCTCGCGAACGAAGTCACCAAAGCGAATTTCTTGTGGCATCTGGCCCCCAGGTCCACAGCCGTTACCCCACTACGCCTGACGCGCCGGGGAACCCAATGGAAAATCAAAGGATGAGCGGTACCGGGTCAGCCTCCAACACACCCATGGAGCGCGCGCGAAGAAGTGGCCACACCGCTACTCGAACTTTTTCGGTCGTCCTCGACGGAACTCTACGCCACCGCGCATGTAGGCGTACGCGCGGCGCACCCAATTGCTGAGGGCGGTCAATGAACCAAGGCCCTAGCGCCCGCACACCTGCTCGGAAGCTCGCGCCACCCTTGGGCCCGCGGCACCCGCCGCGCAAACCCGGGTGGGCGCTCAGCGTACTCGCTTCAGGGCGTTCTTGTTGAAGTCTCGCTCGCTCAGCCCGGTCCCGAACTGGTAATCACTCCACTCAAGCGTCGTGGACTTTCCCGTCTGGTGGTTGACCATCTCGAGCCGTGCGGGGCGCCAGTAGCCGTCAGCGTAGGGCGCGTAGTCATGGAAAGTCAGGGTCTTCAGCAAGGCATCCTTTCGGTCATGGAATTCGATACGCAGGGGCTGCCAGATGGTCTTGTCCACGAAGCTGACCAGATGGGTATAACCGGAGTGCTCATAGCGCGGAAGCCGGTCCACCACGTAGCTGGGGCGCCCATCCACCTCCTCGTCGCGAAGCCAGCGGTAACGGTACTTGTCCACCTCTTGCGAGCTGAGGTCTTCGTAGGCGAACTCACTCCCCATGAAAGGGCCGGATTTGTTGCGCGAGGCGATGCGTTTGACCCGCTTCAGGGCTGGCAGAAAAAGCCACTGGTCGTCCGGCTCAAGGGCATGGGAAAAGCTCAGAAACGCCGTGCCGCGCACGTCGCCCGGAGCGTCGAAGATCAGCAGGCTCTTGTCACCATCACCCTGTACCTCGAGCACCCGGCTACGCATTTCGCGGCTGCTTTCCTGGCCCTGACGGTTACGCAGAATCATGCGCAATGTGGCGCTCTGATCGCCCCACCCCGTATCCCGACGGTCGATCTCGCGGGCGATTTCCAGGCCCTTCTCTTCCGCGCTCGTCGCGGCCTCGATCTCGGCAACACCGGCCCCAGCGATCCCGGGGGCAAGGCCCAGGCAAAGCAGAAGCTTAAGGGGCGGAAAGATCGGGGTCAGCCGGAGCATCATGGGCTTTGTCCTCATCGAAACGCATAAGCAGCGTGGGCAGAAAGAGAAAATCGGCGATCAGCGCCAGCGCCAACACCACCGCGGTCATCAGGCCCATGCCCGAGTTGAGATGGAAGCTGGAAAGAGCAAGAACCAGAAAGCCCGCGATCAGAACCAGAGTGGTTATAAGCAGTGCAGACCCGACATTGTGGAAGGCATCGCGCACCGCGTCCTGGGATCCCAGCCCCTGCTCACGGCGGGCACGCAGATACTTGCTGAGGAAATGGACGGTATCGTCGACGACAATCCCCAGGGTCATGCCGCTTACTACCGACAGGGCCAGACCCACCTCGCCCACCATGACACCCCAGAGTCCAAAGCCCATGGCGGCGGGAACAAGATTCGGAACCAGGCTGATCATGCCGACTTTCATGGAACGCAGCGCCAGCACGAGAATCAGCGATATGAGCAGCAGGGCAATGCTGGTGCCCCCCAGCATGGAACGGATATTCCGCTCCCCTATGTGGGCAAACATGATGGTCGGACTCGCACCACGGGTCTGCAAGCTTGGCGCATGTTCCAACAACCAGTTTTGTGCGCGCCGTTCCAGATCAAGCACCTGTCGGGTGGATAGAATTCTCAGGGTGACGGTGAGTCGGGTGGCTTGCTTGCCCACATCGATCTGGTTGTTCAGGTCCAGCCCATAGGGCAGGGACATCTCGTAAAGCAACAGGTACTGGGCCGCGAGCTCCCGGCTGTCTGGCAAGGTTCGATACTGATCGTCATCTCCATGCATGTTGCGGTTGAGTCGCTTCATGGTGTCCGTCAGCGTATTGACGTGAATGACCTCGGGTTGCGCGCGGAGCCAATCGGCAAAGGCCTCTACCTGGCCGAGAAATCTCGGCTCCGAGATGCCCCCGGTTTCTTCGGAATCCAGTGAATAATCCACCCGATACAGGCCGCCCAGATACTCGTCCAGGGTATCGGCGTCCTGCCGGAACTCGACGCTTTCATCAAAGTAGTGCACAAAAATGTCATTCAATTCGTTGCGTGGCACCTGGGCGACGATCACCACGATGAGCAGCAGCATCGTCCAGAAAACCCCCTTACGGCGGCGGATGACGAACTCCGCGAACCGATCGATCGCACGGCTCCCCCGCCGTCCGACGCTCGCATGCCCGGTATCCGGCAGCACACAGATCAGGGCAGGGAGAAAGGTGATCACGAGAACAAATGAGGCGACGACGCCCATGGCCACCATGTTGCCCAGGTGACGGAAGGGAGGCGCATCGGAGAAGTTCATGGAGAGAAATCCGATGGCCGTGGTGAGACTGGTCAGGAATACCGGTTGCAGATTCACCCTCAGGCTCTCGCGCATGGCCTCCAGTCGTTCCAGGCCGCGCCCAAGGTACTGCTGGTGGCTGACCAGAATGTGCACGGAACTGGCAATGGCCACCGTCAGAATAATAGTGGGCGCCGAGGCCGATGGCGGCGTGATGGGAAAACCTATCCACCCGCTGATCCCCATGGATACGGCAATGGACATGAACAGCACCAGGGAGGTGGCAATGGTCGCCCAGAGACTGCGGGTCAGCAGCGTGAGCACGAGCAACATCACAGCGAGACTGATCGGCACCAGGAACTGCATATCGCCCTTGGATGACTCGGAAAAGGCGTTGTTCATGATCACCATGCCCGACAGGTAGACCTTCACGCCCGGGTGGGCCTGTTCAGTCTCCGCCTTGAGCATGCGCGCGAACTCGGCCACCTCGGGCACTTCCACCGTCTCGTCCTTGCGCGGCAACTGGATGGTGACGGCGACGGCGGCAGCACGGCGGTCAGGCGCAATCAGACGCCCACGCAACAGGGGTTCGGCCAATGCGGTTTGAGCGACCCGCTCCCGCCCTGCCTGATCTAGCTGCGCCGGATCATCCACCAGATCGAGCACGACCAGATCATCGCCCTCGGCCTCGGTATGTTGGAAATTGGTGATGGAATCGACGCGCAGTGAATACGGAATCCGCCAAGCCCGGTCCGTCAGCTGGTGCAGGGCCGTGAGCGCCCCGGCATCGAAAACATCGCCGGAATCCGGGACCACCAGGAAAAGCACGTTATCGTCCTGGTTATAGGTCCGCTCCATCTCCTCGAAGGCTTGCAGCTGAGGATTCTCGGGCGAGAAGAAAACGCGGTAGTTGGTCGTGATGTGCAGGTGTTGGGCTCCCGCACCCAGAATGATCACCAGCACGGGGATCAGCAGTAACAACCACCACCGATACGCCACGATCCGCTGACTCAAGGCCCTCTCGAAATCGGCAGTCAATTCCCGGCTCTCCTCGAATTTATCGGCCCTCCTCCCTGGACGGCCATTTTGATCTTGTTACCGCACTCCCTGCCTCGGTGCGGGCATACCGAGCGGTGAAAGATACCAGCACCGAATGCAATCCGCGCCCCGGGTGTGACACCCACGGACCCCTCCGGCATCAGGAGGTTCACCGTTCGACAAACCGATACCTGGATCCCGGCTCGAGCCATGGGTCGGCGGCTGGTGGCGCTTCGGCGTGCCACCCAGCCAGATGAGCGGCAACCAGCCCCCTCAAGAAGACCCTCATTTTTTGATGACAGCAGGCGATCATTTGGATTAAAAACGCGAAAAAAACACCCCTGGTATTCCAAACGTGCCGGCTCCCCGAAACAACGACGATGACGACGACGATCTCGACGCCGATTCCAGCGACAACCTCGTGGATGACGATGGCGATGATGAGGGCGATGAAGACGACGAGTTGTCGACCAGCGCTCCCCCTCCGGGTCGCGATACCAGCATTCACCGCGACGCCCGACGGGCCATTGAGCAACGCCGCGAGTCCCGGGAACTGGAACGGATGCTGAAGGACGAATTCGACGACTTCGACGATTTCGGAATCTGAAGGCTCCGCGGTCGACGGCCCGCCTAGCGATCCCGACCCGGTCAGAGCTTCCCTAGGGAAGCTCTGAACGGATCGTGACACGGCGCCTTGGCCCGTCTAATCGCCCATTTCAGCGTTGCGAATCTT
>JBMYTY010000076.1:0-7232 GCA_049604855.1 Gammaproteobacteria bacterium
TATGGGTGTGGTCAAAACTTGGGCCCAAGTGGAGCAAAGTGGGTCGATGGGGAATAAATCGGGGCTTTGGTTCCGGTTTCATCTTTGGGGGGTAAAACGTGTTTCGCGGTTCCAGTCCGCTCACCCTTGATGCGAAGGGTCGTATGGCGATTCCGGCCAAGTTCCGGGAGCGCCTGCGCGACTATTGCGCGGGGAGGCTGGTGATTACCGTGAGTCGCGACCCCTGTCTGCTGATCTATCCCCTGCCGGAATGGGAGAAGGTGGAGGCGAAGATCGAATCCCTGTCGTCCATGGACTCCATGGTTTCGAATTTCAAACGGCTGTTGATCGGTCGCGCGGAGGACTGCGAGATGGATAAGCAGGGACGCGTGCTGATCCCGCCGGGGCTGCGCGACGGGCTGTTGCCCGATCGTCAGGTCACCCTCGTCGGCGTCGTCAACAAATTTGAACTTTGGGATGCCGCGCGTTGGACCGAGTTGAATGATTCGGGTGCCGGTGAAGGGCTGGAAGGCATGGAGTTGCCGTCCGAGCTTCGCAACCTGTCGTTCTGACGCGCATGGATTCCGAACTGATGCATCGCCCCGTCCTGCTCGACGAGGCGGTTGAGGCTTTGCATATCCGCCCCGGGGGTCGCTACGTAGATGGCACTTTCGGTCGCGGTGGGCATTCGGGGGCGATCCTCGGGAGGCTGAATGATGACGGCGGTCTGCTGGCGTTCGACAAGGACCCGGCCGCGCTGGAATCGGCCAAGCGGTTTCTCGGTGATCGGCGTTTCTCAATGGTGAGGGGGTCATTCGCGATGTTGCGGCCAACGGCGGAGGCCAGGGGACTGTTGGGTCGGATCGACGGCGTGCTGCTCGATCTCGGTGTGTCATCGCCCCAGATCGATGACCCCACCCGGGGGTTCAGCTTTCAAAATGACGGTCCCCTGGACATGCGCATGGATAACGCGTCGGGACCGACCGCCGCCGACTGGGTGGCCACGGCCTCCGAGGACGAAATGGCGCAGGTCTTCCGTGAGTACGGAGAGGAGCGGTTCGCGCGCCGTGTGGCCCGCGCCATCGTCGCGGCCAGGGGCGACCGGGCCATTCTCAGCACCGCGCGATTGGCGGCGATTGTTGCTGATGCCATACCCACCCGTGAGCGTGGTAAGAACCCCGCCACCCGTACCTTTCAGGCGATTCGCATCCGCATCAATCGCGAGCTGGATGATCTGGATGAGGCCCTGTTGCAGGCGGTCGATTGTCTCGCCGCCGGCGGCCGTTTGGCGGTAATCAGTTTTCATTCCCTGGAAGACCGGCGGGTCAAGCGTTTCATGCGTGACGAATCCCGCGGGCGCCCTGTCCCCAGGGGCGTGCCTGTTCGTGCGGATCATCCGACCGGTGCACGGTTACGCCTGGTGGGCAAGGCCATGAAGGCGGGTGACGAGGAGCTTCGCGCCAATCCGCGGGCCCGTAGTGCCGTGCTTCGTGTGGCCGAGCGCTTGCCCGGTGACGGCGCGGCCGTCGGGGGTGTGGCGTGAACCGGGAGCTGTTTGTCCTTTCTCTACTCAGCGTCGCCGTCATCTCGTCGGCCCTGGCCGTGGTCTATGCCAAGCATCTGCAGCGCAAGTCCTGGATGGCGATCGAGGTCGAGCAGCAGCAGCAAGCGGAGCTGGATATCGAGTGGGCCCGCCTCCAGTTGGAGGAAAGCGCGGTGGCCACCGATGGCGTCGTGGAGAAGATCGCCCGAGAACGACTCGCCATGCGCCTGCCCGCGCCGGAAGAGGTCAGGGTGGTGTCCCCGTGATGAGTTTCCAGCCGCCCGAACCCCTGCCCGCCGCGGACGGCCCCGCGCCCACCGGATTGTTCCGGCGGGTCGTGGTCTACGCAATGTGCCTGCTCGCCCTGGGCCTGTTGGGCTGGCGGGCGGTGGATCTGCAGGTCACCGATGGGGACTTTCTGCAGGGGCAGGGGGTGGCACGGCACGAGCGCAGCGTGAAGATGCCAGCGCACCGGGGGCGGATTCTGGATCGCCATGGACAGCCCCTGGCGGTCAGTGCACCGGTGGAATCGGTTTGGGCGATTCCCCACGAGTTGCGTTCGAATGCGGAGCGCTTACCCGAGTTGGCCAAGGCGCTGGGGGTCAGCCTGAAGTTCCTCCGCAAGCGTGCCGCCTCCGGGCGGCAGTTTGTCTATCTGCGCCGTCACATGGTTCCCGAGGATGCAGGCCAGGTCATGGCGCTGAAAGTGCGCGGCGTGCATACCCTGCGCGAGTACCGCCGCTTCTACCCGGCCGGTGAGGCGACCAGTCATCTTCTCGGCTTTACCAATATCGATGATGCGGGACAGGAGGGTGTGGAGCTGGTCTTTGACGACTGGTTGGCCGGTTCGCCGGGGCAGCGGCGCGTGATCAAGGATCGCCTGGGGCGGGTGATCGGACACCTCGGGGTCGATGAGGAGCCGCGGCCCGGTCGCGACCTGAACTTGTCCATTGATCATCGCATCCAGTACCTGGCCTACCGGGAGTTGAAGGCGGCGGTCAACGCGAACAAGGCAAAGTCGGGGGCCGCTGTCGTCCTTGACCCGCGCACGGGGGAGATTCTCGCGGCGGTCAATCAACCTGCGTTCAATCCAAACAACCGTCGCCGCCTGAATGCGGGGCAGATGCGTAATCGCGCCTTTACCGATCAGTTCGAGCCCGGGTCGACCATGAAGCCCCTGACCATCCTGGCTGGCTTGACCAGTGGTCGATATCAGCCCGATACCGTCATCGATACCCGGCCTGGTTGGTACACCGTCACCGGCAAGAAAGTCCAGGACGACCGGAATTTCGGCGTCATCGATGTGGCCGGGGTGATCAAGCACTCAAGCAATGTGGGGGCCAGCAAGATTTCCCTGAGCCTGGAGCGCTCTCACGTGGCGCACGTGTATCAATCCGCGGGTCTCGGTGAGCAGACCGGAAGTGGTTTCCCCGGCGAAAGCAGCGGAACCCTGCGCACCTGGCGGGACTGGCGTCCCATTGAGCAGGCGACCATGTCATTCGGCTATGGGCTCTCGGTTACGGCCATACAGCTTGCCCGGGCCTACGCCATGATTGCGGCCGACGGCGTGTTGCGACCGGTGACGCTGGTGAAGCGCGATCGCGCGGATGAGATGAACGGTCAGAGTGTCTTCAGGGCCGGGGATGTGCGCCGGGTCCGCGCGATGATGGAAGCCGTTGTCGGCCCCGAGGGGACCGGTTTCCGGGCCCGGGTTCCGGGTTACCGCGTGGCGGGAAAAACCGGAACCGTGCACAAGAGCACGGCTCAGGGTTACGCCGAGGATCGATACGTCTCGGTGTTCGCGGGAATGGCGCCCGCCGCGAATCCCCGCTTCGTGATGGTGGTCATGATCGATGATCCCTCGGCGGGCGAACACTATGGCGGTCGCGTGGCGGCGCCTGTGTTCGCGAAGGTGGCGGCGGGTGCCCTCCGCATTCTCAACGTGAAGCCGGACATGCCCGTTCAGGCGGGCCCATTGCTTCCGCCAGCCGCCTTGGATGAATCGGACGCGGAGGCCAGCTCGTGATGCCGGGGCGTGATATGCGCAACGAAGCGTCGAGGCCGCGCACCCTCGGTGCCTTGCTCGATGGGTTCGCCAGCGTGGAGCAGGGGGCTGACGTGCCGGTGGGTGCATTGCGCATCGACAGCCGTCAGATCAGCGAGGGCGATATCTTCTTTGCCCTCAATGGGACCCGGGAACACGGTCTTGTTCATGCGTCGGGGGCCATGGACCGCGGGGCGGCAGCGGTGATCTATGAGCTTGAGGGTGCGCCTGAGATCACCGACACACGTGGCGTTCCGCACCTGGGCGTGGCCGCGCTGGGGCATCGGCTGGGTGAGATTGCTTCGCGCTTTTTGGGTGACCCCAGTGCGGAGTTGGATGTGGTGGGCGTAACCGGAACCGATGGGAAAACCTCCACGACCTACTACCTGGCGCAGGCCCTGTCCGGCTGGAAGGCGGAGAGCGCCTTGCTGGGCACCGTGGGCTATGGCCCATGGGGTGCTCTGAGCGCCGCGAGTCACACCACGCCCGACCCGATCCGGCTCCAGGGCTTGTTGCGGGCCTTTGCGGATGACGGGATACGGCAGGTGGCCATGGAGGTGTCCTCCCACGCATTGGATCAGCGACGGGAGTCCGGTGTGCATTTCCATTCGGCGGTACTGACCAACCTCAGCCGCGATCACCTGGACTATCACGGCAGCGTGGAGGCCTACGCACGCGCCAAACGCAGACTCTTCGAGCGCCGGGGACTCAGCCAGGCGGTGCTCAATGCCGATGATGCGCTGGGCGAAGCCTTGATCGGTGAACTCAAGGGGAAGGTGCCCACGGTCGCTTACAGCATGAACGACGGTGGCGCCGCGAAGAGCGCCGATCGATGGGTGCTTGCCCAGGATGCGCGCCTCAGCGAGCGGGGCATCCAGGCGACGGTGGCTGGTTCATGGGGTAGTGGCTTGCTCAACGCCGGTCTTCTCGGACGCTTCAACCTTGCCAATCTTCTGGCGGCCCTCGCCGTGATGCTGGGCATGGGGATGCCCATGCACGAGGCGTTGGGGCGCTTGTCCCGCGTCAGCAATGCCCCGGGGAGAATGGAGCGCTTTGGCGGTGGTGAGTCCCCCTTGATCGTGGTGGACTATGCCCATACACCCGCCGCGCTGGTGCATGCCCTCGAAGCCCTGCGTGAGCACTGCAAGGGGCGTTTGCATTGCGTATTCGGCTGCGGAGGCAACCGCGACAGTGGCAAGCGGGCCCTGATGGGCGAGGCGGCGGAGCGTCTCGCCGACCGGGTGACGCTGACGGATGACAATCCCCGGGATGAGGATGGCAAGCACATCATTGCTGACATCCTCATGGGCACGGCCCGTCCCCATCAGGTCAACGTGGACCGTGATCGGGGGTCGGCGATCCGGGAAGCCTGGGACAGGGCGCGTGTGGGGGACATTGTCCTGGTGGCGGGCAAGGGTCATGAGGACTACCAGATCGTCGGCACTGAGCGTCTTGCCTTCAGCGACCGGTCTCTTGCCCGTGATCTGGCCGGGGTGAACCCCGATCGTGATGCCAACGCGGGAGCGGGCTCATGATTTCCCTGAGTCTGAGCGAAGCGGCGCGGGCGACCGGCGGTGTACTGAGCGGTCCGGGCGATTCGCTCTTCAACGGCGTCGCGACGGATACACGCACCCTGCGCGGCGGCGAGTTGTTCGTCTGCCTGCAGGGGCCGAACTTCGATGCGCACGATTTCCTTGCCGTGGCGCGCGATGCCGGTGTCGCGGGGGCGGTGGTCAAGGAGGGAATGGGCAGCAAGGTGGACAGCGACGGTGCCCGGATCGAGGTCGGTGATACCCGCGTGGCCCTGGCGGACCTGGCACGTCATTGGCGGCGTCGTTTCGCGGGCAAGGTCGGTGCCCTGACGGGGTCCAATGGGAAAACCTCCGTCAAGGAGATGGCCGCGTCGATTCTGCGCGTCAGTCAGCGGGTCCACGCGACCCAGGGCAATCTGAACAACGACATCGGTGTTCCGCTGACCTTGTTGGGCCTGGGCAACGATCATGATTGCGCCGTTATTGAAATGGGTGCCAATCATCCGCGGGAAATCGAGACATTGACCGCTATTGCCGAGCCCGATGCGGGTCTGGTGAACAACGCCGGCCCGGCGCATCTGGAGGGATTCGGCAGCCTGGATGGCGTGGCCCGTTCCAAGGGCGAGCTGTTCGAGGGTCTGCCCGATGGCGCATTGGCCATCATCAACGCCGACGATCCCTATGCGCGGTTGTGGTGCGGCATGGCTTCAACGCGGCCGCTGATGCGCTTTGGTCTGGAACGCGGTGTCGAGATCCGCGGTGCATGGGAGCCGACCACGAATGGCGGACGCTTGCGGGCGGAAACGCCCGCGGGAGCGATCGACGTGGACATGGCTGTGTCAGGGCGGCACAACGGCATGAATGCGCTTGCCGCAACCGCCCTGGCTCTCTCTCTGGATGCGTCCGTACAGGATGTGGAGCAGGGACTGGCCTCGTTCCGTCCGGTGGGTGGGCGTTTGCGCGCCCTGGCGGGGCCCGCGAAAAGCACGATTCTGGACGACACCTACAACGCCAACCCCGCCTCCCTGGCCGCCGGGGTGGCAGTCCTTGTGGCCCGCCCCGGAGCGGCCTGGTTGGTCCTGGGTGATATGGGTGAATTGGGGGCCATGGGGGCCGAGCTGCACGAACGCGCCGGAGACGATGCACGTGAGGCCGGCGTTCGGCGTCTGTTTGCGTTGGGGCCAGTCGCGGCGGGTGCGGCGCGCGCATTCGGCCCGGGTGGAACATCTTTCGATTCCTTCGAAGCTCTGATGCAGGGCCTGCGTCGGGCGCTCGAGGAGGAAGGCGATGCGTCGGTCAGTGTTCTGGTCAAGGGATCACGCACCATGCGCATGGAGCGTGTCGTAAACGAATTGGCCACGCACGGGGAGGTGTCGACGCACTAGTCGGCTTCAAAGCGATGCTCTATCACCTCGCCTCCTTCCTCGAACAGTACTTCAGCGCGTTCAACGTGTTCTCGTACCTGACCTTGCGCGCCATCCTGGGCGTGCTGACGGCGCTGATGATCTCCCTCCTCATCGGGCCGGTCATGATTCGTCGCTTGAGCCAGCGCCAGATCGGCCAGCAGGTCAGGGACGATGGTCCCGAATCGCATTTCTCCAAGGCGGGTACACCGACCATGGGCGGTGCGCTGATCCTGGTCGCCATTGCCGTGGCCACCCTGCTCTGGGCGGATCTCACCAACCGCTATATCTGGATCATCGTGGTCGGGACCCTGCTGTTTGGCGTCATCGGTTGGCTTGATGATTGGCTGAAGATCAGCCGGAAGAATTCCAAGGGATTGTCGGCCCGACACAAGTACCTCGGGCAGTCCGTGATCGCTTTGGCGGCGGCGTTCCTGCTCTACTTCACGGCGGCGGCACCCGGCGAAACGCAGTTGTTGGTGCCGGTGTTCAAGAATGTCACCGTGGACCTGGGGTGGTGGTATATCCCTCTGGTGTATTTCGTGGTCGTCGGTACCTCCAACGCGGTCAATCTCACTGACGGATTGGACGGACTCGCGATCATGCCCTCGGTGATGGTGGCGGGGGCCTTGGGCGTATTCGCATACACCATCGGCAACGCCGTATTCGCGTCCTATCTGAACTTCCCCTTCCTTCCGGGCGTGGGAGAACTGGTGGTGTTCGCCGGTGCC
>JBMYTY010000077.1:0-7178 GCA_049604855.1 Gammaproteobacteria bacterium
ACCCGCTGCCCCGCCTGATCGACCTGCACGACTCTGCGACCAAGCGCGCTGCCCGCGCTGCAGCCAAGCCCGCTGTGAAGACCGAGAAGAAGAAGGTCGTTCGCAGCAAGAAGGCCAAGGCCAAGGCCGGGCCCTCCTGTGAGAGTTGTCATGGCCCGGCGTCCGAATGGAAGGAAGCCCACAATGATTTCGGCGGTGTGGAAAAGGCCAAGGATGAAGATCCCGCCCATCGCGAGCAGCGCATCGCGAAGACCAAGGACATGGGCATGATCTGGCCCTCGATGCTATTCGACGTCGCATCCAACTGCATGAGTTGCCATGGCCTGACCAAGCCCGGCGTTGAGGATGCCTTGGGCAAGATGCTCGACGCAGGGCATCCCATCGAGCCCGATTTCGAATTGGTCGCCTATTCCCAGGGCAGTGTCCGTCACCGTTTCTACCCGCCTGACGTGACCGTCAACAAGGAAATGAGCAAGGCCGAGTTGACCCGCATGTTCGCGGTGGGGCAGATCGCCAAATTGCTGTCCGCCAGCGAAGCGGCGGGCAACAGCAGCCATCCCAAGTACAAGGCCGCTCAGACCGAGCGGGCGGATCAGGCCCGAGCCGCGCTCAAGCCCGTCGCGGGTATCGGTGCGGTCGGCGCCTTCCTGAAGGCCCCCAGCGAAAAGACGGCCCGCGCCGCCGTCGCCGCCCTCGAGGGTGAAGACCTGAGCGCGAAGCTGGCGGGCAGCCTGCCAGCGCCTTCCAGCTATAAATAACAACCCATAACGCACGCACATGGCAGGAAACTCAGCCCCGGCGGAGACGGGGGGCGGGTCCATTTCCATGATGGACCGGCCCAAGCGTTGGGATAAGCCCTTCGACCCGAACATGTCGGACGGGGACGTCTTTTCGCTCTTGCTCCGACCTGAGTTCTCGGGAATTGATGCCAGCCGCTTTCCGGCCGGCGCCCCTTTCGAGGGCATTCTCAAGAACGACTGTCGAATCCTCCGGTTTGCGCCGGGCGACCTCATCGTCCGCGAGGGTGACTACGGTAATTCCGCCTTTCTGGTGCTCAGCGGAGACGCCCGGGTGGTCTTTCAGGGTGGATTACCCGCCCATGTACTGGGTCGGCAGTCCACACGGCGTCGGAATTGGTTGCGCTCCATATTGGCGGTGTTGCGCTGGAGCCCGATCAACGAAATGCGTGACACGCAGCGTTATCAGGCGACCCAGTCCAACGTGCAGGACACTCCCGAGACGCCCTCGTTGTTTCGTGTGCGTAATCCGGACGAAATCTTCAAGGAACCGCCTTCCCCCAATCCATCAGACCCCGCGCCTCCGCTCCAGGATCACCTGAAGAGCGGGATTTTTCACGAGGGTGCGCTGTTTGGTGTGATCGCCGCCTTGGGCAGGGTGCGTCGTACCGCCACCATTTACGCGGAGACATCCTGCGAAGTTCTCGAAATGCGTTGGCAGGCCCTGCGCGACATCAAGGCGCGGGATGAGAGCTGGAACGAGATTATCGAATCCAGTTACCGCGGTACCCAGTTGCAGATCCAGATCAACGACCATCCCCTTTTCCGTGATCTGGATCCGCGGGTCCGAAAACAGGTCGTGGATGCCACCCTCAATGAGAGCTACGGCAGTTTCGAATGGCACGTTGGCTTCAAGGACCGTCCCCGAGGCGTCGCTTCGGAAAAGGATGAACCCCTGGTCAATCGCCAGGGCGATTACCCGGATGGGCTGTTGTTGGTAGGCGGCGGATTTGGTCGTGTTGCCGTCGAGTTGAGTCATGGGCGCCGGACCATCGAGTACCTGCGCGAGGGTGATATCTACGGCTTGGATGAGCTCTACGAGACCTGGAAGACCGGCCAGGTTCAGCCCTTGCGCACCACGCTGACGGCTCTCGGCTACATGCATGTGCTGCGTGTGCCCTACGAGGTACTGGTAGAGCATGTTTTCCCGAATATCGAGCCACCGACACAGCGCTTGGCCGATGCGGCTCAGAGGCCGTTCGCCGAGGATGCCTTTCTCGAGTGGGCTGTCCAGGAGCGGTTTATCAATGGCACCCAGACCATGCTCATCGATACCGAGCGCTGTGTTCGCTGCGATGACTGCGTGCGGGCCTGCTCGCGAACCCATAACGGGAATCCGCGTTTTCTGCGCCATGGAAAATCCCTGGGGCATTGGATGGTCGCGAATGCCTGCATGCATTGCGTCGACCCGGTATGCATGATCGGTTGCCCGACGGGGGCGATTCACCGCAGCCTCAATGGCGGCTCGGTCATCATCAATGACGACAGTTGTATCGGGTGCGGTACCTGCGCCCAATCCTGTCCCTACGACAATATTCGCCTGGTTGGCATTCAGGACACCGACGGCAGACCGGTGCTGGACCCGCAAAGCCAGAAGCCCATTTTGAAGGCCACCAAATGTGATTTGTGCGAAGGACACCCCGGCGGTCCGTCCTGCGCCCGTGCGTGTCCGCACGATGCCTTGCAGAGGGTGGACCTGCGTGACCTGTTGCGCGCCAACGAGGCTGGATTGTGATCGGTCGAATCAACCGCGGACTAACGCCTTGGCTGGGATGGATCGTTCCGGCGGTCCTGGTGGCGGGAGTGGTCACGGTCCTGGCCGGATTCGTCGCCTACCAGAACCGAAGCCTCGGGGTACATAGCGAATGGTCGGGCTATGTTCTGATGGCCGTATTCCTCTCCCTCGCCGCATTCAACGTGCGCAAGCGGCTTCCAGCGCCGCCCCTGGTTTCGGCGCGTACCTGGCTGCGTTTGCATGTGAGTCTGGGCGTCGGCGGTTTTTTCATTTTTCTGCTGCACACCGGATCGCTCTGGCCAACCGGGCTCTACGAGCAGGTATTGGCGCTGCTGGTCTACATCGTTTCCCTGAGTGGCTTGCTCGGGATGTTGCTGCAACTCTACGTGCCGCGTCGGCTCGCGCAGATACCCGAGGAGTTCATTTACGAGCGGATCCCCACCCTGGTCGCCGAAATGCGAGAGCAAGCCGAGGCCCAGGTACTGGTGGCCACCTGTCGGGACCAGGGCGATACCCTCGGGCGCTATTACCTGGAGACGCTCGCGTGGTTTTTCCAGCGCCCCAGGTTCGCCCTCAGCCATGTACTGGGCGACCGAAAAGGGCAGGCCTGGCTCGAGACGCGCATCGCGGCGATCAGCCAGTACCTCAACGATGAAGGGCGGGAGCATCTCGCCCGCATACATGCCATCGGTGTGCGCAAGAATGACCTTGACGCGCACTACGCCCTTCAGCGCTTGCTCAAACTATGGCTGTTCATCCACGTGCCGCTGGCTACGGGGCTGTTGTTTCTCGGTGTATGGCACTGGCTGGTGGTCAATATCTATGTGCTTTGATCTGAACCGGTTTGCGCCCGCGGAGCGTGGGATGACAGTTCCCGGATGGGAGGCGTGCTGATGGGCGAGTCAGGCCCCAAGCAGTCTTTCCGTTTTGATCGCAGCGTCTATGAACGTCCGCTGGGATCTTTCCGTTGTGGACGGGGTGCTGCCTGGAGCAAGCCCTGCTGGCAGGGGCCCGACGAAAAGGGGCGTTGCGGAGGCTGCTCCGAATGCGTCCCGATCAGGAAGGGAGACGGGTGGCAGTGTCAGCGCCCGAAGCACGCGGGTGGCCCGTGCGCCGAGGGACCACTTCCGGACGGCAGCTGCTGTCTGCGGAAACCCCCGTGCACGCCGGTGCCAAGCTTGCGCGCATGGCGCGGCCGGGTTTCTATCCTGGTGGTGGTCCTGATCCTTGCCGCGCTGGGTGTTTTCGCCAATCACAGCTCTCGATCAGGGCCGGGTTTGTTGGCACTGGAGCCGGGGGAATTGTCCAGCGTGCACGCGGGGTTCACCCGCGAGAACGGCTGCACGTCCTGTCACGAGTCTCATGGGGCGTCCGCGACGTCGTGGCTGGGATCGTTGTTCCAGGACAGTGATCCCAGTGCGCAATGTGAGCAATGTCATGCATTTGGGGGGCCCGCGCGGTCGGTCCATAACAATGCCGATTCGACCCGGGAGGATTCGCTGTCATGTACGGTCTGCCACAGCGAGCATCAAGGCGCGCAGGCCGATGTGTCCGCGGTGCCCGCGGGGACATGCGCGAACTGTCATGAGCCCCATGTGGATCGTTTCGAGGACAACCACGCCGCGTTTCCCGAACGTTTCCCGCATCGGCGTCCCGGCGTGATCCATTTCGATCACGCGGCGCATATCTCCAAGTACTTCAGTGATCCGGAATGGACGGGCAAACCCGGCCGCGATGCCGAATTCGCGGAGCGCGCCAAAGACAGCTGTACGACCTGTCACGAAGTCGACGGGGCAAGCCGGGAAGTCTTACCGAAGCCTTATGAGCAGATTTGCGCGCGTTGCCATGATCAGCAGATCACGGCCAACCCCTTGTTCATGTTCCGACCCGATGAAATGACCGCGCTGGGGGCCATGGTGCTGAACATGCATCCGGAAGATGCGGACGAAGACGAGTACCTGGAGGCCCAGGGCAGCTTGTTCGAGTCCGTGATCGACGACGGTCCCGATGCACTGGCCGAGCCTCTGGCCTTCGGGCGCGAGGTGGATGAGGGCAGTGTGTATCCGGCGCTTACCCTGTTGCGCGGCCTGGATATGTCCATGCTGCAGAGGACGCTGGCGGCCTGGGCGGAGGAAGAAGAGCCCGAGGGGCCTGAGTCGGATGTGTTGGTCTCAAGCGGTTGGCTTGGTGGATTCGATCCGGACGGTAATCAGGCGGTGCACTTTCGCCCGCTCCGCCATGCCGACCCGGTGCTTAAAGCCTGGTTTGAAACCCTTGCGGACTTGCGACGCGGCGATGACGAAGAACGCGCGGAATTTGCCGCCGCTGCGTTGGAGACCCTCTTGGACGCCGATTCAGGAGCGGGCAGTTGCGCGAAGTGCCATCGCGCGGGCATCGCCCCGCCGGAATCTCTCGCTGATGGACCGATCCGCTGGAAGCGCTCACGCCTGCGTGGTGGAGACCATACCCGCTACTCCCACGCACCCCACCTGAACCTGGTCGACAGCGGTACGGGCTGCACGGAGTGTCATGCCGTCAATGAAGATGCCGAATACGCTGACTACTTCAGTGGCATCGAGCGGGACGCCGCCGATTACGCCAGTAATTTCTCACCTATCGGGAAAGAGTCCTGCAGCCGCTGCCACAGGGAAGGGGTCGTGGAGAGCGATTGCCAGCTTTGTCATCAATATCACCGTGCTCCCGGTTTCCGGAAGCAGTTCACTGAAAAGGGGATGCCCCATGTATCAAAGACGGAATAAGCGCTCATTTGGGTCAGCCTTGCGGATACTGTGCGGCTTGGCTGTTATTGCCGCCGCGCCCTTCACCGCGTGGTCAGCGGAGCACGGCGGGGCGGCCCCTCCCGACCCCCATGCACAGGTGTTCAGCGAGGACCAGTTTCCCAGTGCGTCCAAGTGTGCCGGTTGTCACCAGCAGATCTACGACGAGTGGAGTAGCTCCAACCACGCATACGCCGGCATCTCGCCGATGTTTCACAAGTTTGAGCAGAAGATCAGCGATCTCGCTCCGACCATCGGAAACTTCTGTGTGCGCTGTCATATGAGCGTGGGTACCACCCTTGGTGAGGACCGTGCCGCGCCCCTCTGGGAGCGCAGCCAGGTCAGTCGGGAGGGCGTGACCTGTATCACCTGTCACCGGGTCAAGCAGACCTACGGCAAGGTCAATGGCGAGCGCCGGATTGAACCCGGTTCCATCTACGACCCCGTTTACGGCCCCTACGATGGCGACACCGTGGCCGAAGTGGTGAAAAACCCCGCCGCATTCAAGGTCGCGGTCAACGATGAGCAGCGCGGTACCAAGATTCACACCGCCGCGATCAAGTTCGAACAGATTTCCAAGTCCGAGTTCTGCGTCTCCTGCCACCAGGTCGCCGTCAACCTCGGGATCAAGCTGGAGGTGGTCTGGGACCAGTACCGCAACTCCCCCGCCCATGCCGAGGGCACGACCTGTCAGGATTGCCACATGGGCGAGGTTCCCGGTGTGGCGGCCGGTTACGAGAAAGGGCCTTCGGCGATTGTCGGCGGAAAGGAGATCAACCCGGATCGTGATCACCATAACCACGCGTTTTATGGCCCGGGCTATCCCATCGCTCACCCCGGTGTCTTTCCCCATCATCCGGAGGCCGAGAACTGGTCCATGGAGGAGTGGCTCCAGTTTGATTACCGCGCGGGCTGGGGTACCGAGGAATTCGAGGAGAAGGTCGACGAAGGGACGCTGAAAGTGAAGTTCCCGGAGGTCTGGGAAGATGTGGGCGACCGCGAGGAGGCGCGCGAGATCATTGAGGAAAACCTCGAAAAGATCGAAGAGAAACGCGAACAACGCCAGCAGGTCATGGAGAACGGTTCACGAATCGATGGGCCGTTCTTCGCCGAAGACCCGAAAGCCGGGGAGGATCTCAACTTCCATTACACGGTCAGCAACACGGATCCGGGCCACAATCTCCCCTCCGGTTCGTTGGGTGCGCAGCCGGAGATATGGCTCAACGTCGCGCTCGTGGGGCCGGACGGTGAGCGCGTCTGGGAATCGGGCTACGTGGATAGCATTGGCGACATGGCCGACCTGCATTCACATGATGTGCGGACAGGAAAAGTGGCCCATGACGATCAGTTGTTCAACCTGCAAACCAAGTTCCTGACCACGAACGTCAAGGGGACGGACCGGGAGATGTACCTGCCGGTCAATATCGATATCGACCAGCTTCCCTTCCTGCGCCCGCCGGCGCAGCCGGTGACGGTGATGAACCATCCGCCGTTCGTCCGCATGGAGGGCCGCTCCCTGCCGCCCCTGTCCAGTCGGGACGCGAAATACAGCGTACCGGCCGAACTGATGACCAAGCCGGGTACCTACAAACTGTCGGTGCGCATGCGCAGTCGGGCCGAGCCCATCTATTTCATGCGTTTCGTGGAGGCGACCACCGATATGGAACGCGCCATGAATGAATGGATGCTCGACATTCATCCGTACACCGTCGAATTCGAGATCAAGGGTTAGGAGCAACGACAATGGAAACACCCAATCGCACCGAGTCTCCGATTCGTCCGGCCCTCGCTCCATTGCCCGCGGCCCTCTTGGCCGTGGGCCTGACGGCATCGTTCCCCGTCCTGGCCGCCGAGGAACATGACGACAGC
>JBMYTY010000078.1:0-7031 GCA_049604855.1 Gammaproteobacteria bacterium
TGGGCGCCAGATTCTGGATGAGGTGGTCAGCCGTCACGACCGGCCCAATGAATACGAGCAACAGAAGATGCTCCTCGTGGATCAGGGTTCGGGGTCGACGGAGGAGCGGCTCATGTTGCGTTTTCAGCGCGATGAAGGGGGTGGCGAGAAAAAACTGCTCTCGGTGTTCAAGAAGCCCGCGGGGGTCAAAGGCACGGCCCTGCTGACCTGGCAACACGCACAGGGGGCCGACGACCAGTGGTTGTATCTTCCGAGTGCGGGCAAGCGGATGAAGCGCATCGCGAAGGGGGGCAAACGTAATCCCTTCATGGGTACGGATTACACCTACGAAGACCTGGTGTCGGAATCTCGTGACAAGTTCGCCTACGAGCGACAGGACGACGAGACCTTGGATGGGAATGCCACATTCGTGGTGGTCGCAACCCCGACCGATGCGGACGTCAAGAAGGAGACGGGCTACAAGTTCCGCAAGATGTGGATCCGCCAAGACATCTTTTTCATCGTGCAGGTGGAGTTTCACGATCGGCGGGGGCGTTTGATCAAGCGCCAGGTCAGTGAAGGACTGGAGAATGTGGAGGGTTCCGCGTGGCGTGCCGGGCGGAACGTCATGACCCACCTCACCAATAAGCACCAGACCATCGTTGAAGTGATTGAGCGCAGTTTCGACGAGGCGAAGGTGCCGGCCCGGAATTTCAAACAGCAGACGATCACTTCGGGCCGGGTCCTGAGGTGATGGTTTTTCCCCTTATGCGTGGACTGGTGTGAGCATGGCCGACTGGAAGCTGACCTTCGTCCTCGACGGCCAAATCCTCGACAGCGTGAATGTCCCGGAGGCCTTGCTGGCCGCTGAAGAGGGCATCACTCTGGGGCGGGCGACCAGCAAGATGGCGCCCGGGGCCGTCGGGATCCCTCACGCGGGCGTGTCGCGTGGGCATGCGAAATTGCACTTGCTGCCCGGTGGCATGTTGATCCTGTCCGACCAGGGTTCAAGTAACGGGACCTTCGTGAACGACAGCCGTCTCGAGCCTGATAACGCGTACCACATCAAGCCCGGTGACAGTGTCCGGGTGTCGAAAGTTGAGATCAGGATCGATTTTCCCGATGGTCGTCAGCAGCATGTCCGCGGTGCCGTGGAGGATCTGGAAGATCGGACCTATGTGGTGGAGAACGAGGTCCATACCGAAGGCGCCGTGGTGGATGAGACGGAGCTCGAGGAGGAAAAAGCGGCGGTCACCGCTGAAGGGGAGGCTGTACCACCGCCCTCGGAGCGCTTCATCGAGGCCGCGCTTACCTTTGGCGCCCGACAGCCTCTGATCAGCCTGATCCTCATCATCCTGCTCAGTGGTTTGGCGCTCTGGGGTGCTTTGCACCTGAAGATCGATACCAGTTACGACAGCCTGTTCAGCAAGGAAGACCCGGATTACATCCCGTATACAGGCGTTGTCGGGGAGTTTGGCTCCGACAACATGACCCTGATCTACCTTCGCGATGCCAATCTCTGGCGACCGGAGTTGCTGGCCAAGATCGAGGATCTGACATTCACCCTCCAGGACCTGGAGTTCGTCGAGAAGTCAGAGAGCCTGTTCACCGCGCTGCATATCCGTGATGACGAGGGCAGTCTGGATCTGCGTCCGCTCATGGACTACACGCCCGAGACAGCGGAGGAGATCGCTGAAATCCGGGGCAACGCGCTGTACAGCCCACTCATGAACCGGAACATCCTGTCGGGCGACGGCAACGTCACCGCCCTGACGGTGAGTACGATCGGCGGTGAAGGGGATCCGGAACACACCCACATGGTGTACGAGCAGTTCGCTGCGCTTCTGGCTCCGCTGGAGGAGCACTTCGACCAGGTCTTCCAGGTGGGGCCACCGCGGCTGAACGTGGATATCGAGCAGGGTATGTTCAGCGACCTGTCCTTGATATCGCCGCTGGCGACCCTGGTGCTGGTGGTATCGATCGTGATGTTCCTGCGCACGGGCGTCGCGGCACTGCTGCCTTTGACCACGGCGGGTATCAGCATCTTCTGGACCATGGGATTCATGGGGGCCGCGGGTATTCCGGTGAACCTGCTGACGGCCATCCTGCCCGCCCTGGTGATCGTGATCGGGTCCACGGAGGACACCCACATGTTGTCCGCCTACCTGGATGGTCTGGATAAAGACAAGCCCAATCGCCTCAACGCCATCCGTTTCATGGCGGTGCACGTGGGGCTGCCCATCTTCATCACCTCGTTCACCACTACGGTCGGTTTCATCTCCAATGCCGTCAGCGATATCGCGTTGATCCGGGACTTCGGCCTGGCGTCGTCCTTTGCCATGGTGTCCAACCTTGTAGCCACCCTGTTGGTGCTTCCCCTGCTGCTGCGCTACTTAGGCCCCCGGGTCAGCAAGCAGGGCGGCAGTCATGGTGCGGGAGCGGATGGCGGACGCTACGAAGGATTGCTGCGTTTCATCGAGGGGGCCTCCGGCCGACATGAGCTCAAGGTGATCGTCGCCACGGTGTTGGTGGTGGGGGTCTGCGCCTGGGCTTCCACCAAGGTCCAGGTCAGCAATGATCCGCTCTCCTACTTCAAGTCGGGTAGTCCCATCACCGAGGATGCTGACACCCTGCACCGGGACCTCTCCGGCATGCAGCTGTTTTACGTCACTCTGACGGCACCTGAAGGGCGCGATTTCAAGGACCCGGAACTGCTCGCCCAGGTGCAGGACCTGCACCGCCGTATGGAGACTATGGGCCGATTCGACAAGGTCACTTCCATCGTCAGTCATCTGTCCCTGGTGCATCAGGAGATGAACGGATCGAATCCGGAGTTTTTCCATGTGCCCGAGTCCAGGGGCCTGACCGAGCAGTATCTGTTCCTGTTCCAGCGGAAGGATATTGACCGTTATCTGAGCCCTGATGCGCGCCGGGTGAACTATCTCATCCGCCACAACCTGTCCGATTCCTGGGCGCTGAACACGGAGCTGGACCGGGTGCGTGCCGCCGCGCGGGAGGCGCTGGGGCCTGACGTCGATGTCTTCCTGAGTGGTAAGAACCTGCTGATCAACCGCGCCGCGGAGACCCTGTTTACCAGCCAGGTCATGGGCCTTGCGCTGTTGATCGGGATCATCTTCATCATCATGTCCCTGCTGTTCGGGTCCATGATGGCGGGGGTCCTGTCGCTGGTACCGAACCTCATTCCGATCGCCATCCTGTTCGGCACCATGGGTCTGCTGGGTATTCCGCTCAATCCGGGCACGGCGATCGTGGCCGTCATCGCCGTGGGCATCGCCATCGATGACACCATCCATCTGCTCAGTCGCTACAACGCCCTGTGTCGCACCAATCCGGACCAGGACTGGGCCACACGTACCGCGGTGCGTGATGAGGCGGTGCCGGTGATCTCGACCTCCCTGTCCCTGGCTGCCGGATTCGGTGTGCTCTATTTCTCCGGGTTCGAGATCGTGGCCCAGTTCGGCACCCTTTCCGCCCTGACCATGCTGACTGCCATGGTGACCGATCTGCTGATCACGCCGATTCTGCTCAAGCGCATCCGTCTTGTCGGGATCTGGGACGTGGTCACCATCAAGATACGAAGTGAGGATGTGCTGCTGCGCAGTCCCGTGTTTGCCGGGATGACACGGTTCCAGATCCGCAAGGCCATCCTGCTCTCGGAGATTCGGGAGTTCGCGCCCGGACAGGTGCTGTTCAATGAGGGTGATTCAGGGTCGGATATGTATCTGGTACTTTCCGGCACCGCTGAGATCCTCAAACGCGTCGAACGGCGCAAAAAACTTATTGCCCGGGTGGAGTGCGGCAACGTCTTCGGCGAGCGCGGCTATCTCGGCGCCTCCGAGCGCGCCGCCACGGTGCGTGCATCCAAGGACGCACCCATGCAGGTTCTGGTGATGAACGCAAAGAAGGTCCGCAAGGCCATGCGCTTCTACCCCTGGACCTCGCTGAAGCTGCAAAAGAACGTCAATGCCATCCTGGGCCACTGGCTCTGAATCGAATTGTTTACAGGAAATATCCAATGCACCTCATGCCCCTGAACCCGCGCGTACGGCCGCTGCTGGCGCTTTGCTCCTCACTGGCTCTCATGCCCATGTCGGCGATGTCCGGGGATGGTCCCGTTACGGCCTCGATCCAGGAAGTGCTGGACAATGCCGAGTACACCCTGAAGGTTGGAACCGAGACCTTCATCAGCTCCCCGGGCTCCACCACCGCGAACGACGACACCGTGCATCTGTTGGCGATTCAGTCGATGAAATCGTCCTTGGGCCTGGGTGAGACGAGCAGCCTGGAATTCACCGGGCGCGTCGCATTCTCAACCCAGGCACGGGAGTTCGACGATATCTTCCGTATGCCCGGCAGCCACCATGACGAGGCGCAGTGGCTGGACTTCACACGGCTCAATGTCACCCATTTCGGGGATGCCGCCACGGTGATGGTGGGCAAGGAGCTGATTCAGAACGGCGTGGCCGAGATGAACAGCCCCAACGACCGCTTCGGACTGTTCAACGGCAAGCGTCCCACGGCCCCGGACCGTTACGGTGTTTGGCACGCCTCCATTGACTACTTCCTTGACGAAGACACCATTACCGCCAAGGTGGTGCCCTTTCACGAGCGCTCGCTGGTGCCTTCGCAACGCTCACGCTGGGCCGGAGTCTCCGGTGATCCGGATTTTGTTTCCGTCACGCTCCCACGGGGTGCCGTCGGTGCGGCCGGAACGAGTATCAACGACGAGTTCTACAACGAGGGAGAAGTCGAGAAGTGGGGTTATTTCCTGAAGTACGCGGGCGTACGTGAAGGCTATGACTTCTTCGTGCTCGGTCATCACGGACCGTCGATCTACCCCACCCTGACCCAGGCCGATCCGGCCGTCGCGGAATACGAGAAGGTTGACCCGCTCGCCTGGAGCTTCGGAGCGGGGCTTTCCATGGTGACCGGCTCCTGGAAGCTTTACGGCGAGGGCATCGTTCAGATCGCGGACAGCGATCGGGATGAGGATTTTGCCCGTTACACCCTCGGCGCGAGCTATCGCGAGACCGAATGGGCCAATGCCATCGGCTGGCAGGAGTTCAAGCCCGTCCTCGAGTACTACGGCGATGAGACCCTCGACGATGTGGGGGCTGATGACGTCGTTGTGAGTTCCGAGGCCGCGCGCGCCTTCCACAATGCCATCGGCATGCGCCTGGAGATGACACTGGATGACCAGTGGGCTTTCGCTCCCGCACTCACGGTGAACTTCGAAGGTGGGGACTGGGTCGCCGGGGTGGGTGCGCAGTACCGCCCCAATGACAACCTGACCTTCCGTGTCGCCGCCTCCGTGTTCGACGGTGATGACGAAACCTATTACGGCCGTTGGCGCCGTAACGACAATCTGCATGTCGGGGCGGAGTACAAATTCTGAGGATTCGTGGGGACGGCGCCCCGCATTTCCGCGTACCGGGTCCGGACCGAGGCCGAAGCAGACCTTACGGCTGGGACCGCGGGGACATGATCAGCCCGCGCAGGATCGCGGAGTAAGGATCATCGCGCAGGATGAGCGAGCGTGCATTGCGGGCGCGCAGCCCCAGGTACCGATAGGCCGTGTCCAGGGATGGAAAGCGGTCAGAGCCTGACCACTTTTCAAACAGGCTGGAGAACACATCGGTACCGCTCACGCGATCCAATGCGCTCATGAAGCGCGCGCCGCTCCAGGCTTCGTGGTGGTTCAGGCAGCAGTCGCGGAACCGACCCAGAACGTCCCCGAGGGTTTGTCGGCCGCCGGAGTGCCGCCGCAGTTCCAGGTCGGCGAGGAGGAAGACCGCCGCGCCGCTCCAGTACACGCGCATGTAGGCCTGTTCGCTCAGCATGTTCTCGCTCAGGTCAGCCAGGGTGTGACCGCGCCTTACGTCACGGATTCCGCGTTCAAACCCCGCATGAAGGCCCTCCCAGGCCTGTCTTTGGGTGATGATTCCCGACCGTGCGCGAGTGACGAACTGCAGGTAACTGGCAAGCCCCTCTGATAACCAGCGTGAGCGGAGAAACAGGGTGGGGTGGAAGAGGTGACTGAGTTCGTGACTCAGGACCCAGTCCCTCATGAACGCACCCCGGTCGCGGCCGGGGTCGACGAAGAGGTGGACGCCGTCCCCGCCACCGCGCAAGACCTGGGCCCAGGGCACGGGTGCGGAACTGCGCCCCATAGGCACCACGAGGATCTGTGCATGGGGCGCGGGGAAGCGACCTGAGATCGTGGATACCGCGATCGCATTGGCGTTGATCCAATCCATGAGGAGGGCCTCGTGCGCGGCCAGCTCGGAGCCGAGAAGCGCCACGTCCAGGCGGCCACCCGGTAGATTCAATTGGTGCCGGGCCATGCGACCGATAGCCACGCGTCCATGCCAATCACGCGGTCGCTCGGCGCCCAGGTGGTAGAGGCCGTCGTCACGCCGGGACCAGGGCGCCGAGAACCCCAGGCCATCGGCCGGATTCATACTCAGATCGAGCGGACCGGGGTCACCGACGGGGCTCCAAAGCCACAGGTGGATGCCTACCATCACCCAGTCGTGCCCGCGATAAGCGTGTTCATAGCCCTCGTCCCGAGGGGAACCGCGCAGGTCGACGTCGTACTCAATGCATGCTCCGGCATCGAGAGGGGGCAAGGCCATGCGGCGTCCCACGGGGGGCGGAAGCTCCCCCCGGTCCCGCCCGGCGATGCGCGCCCCGATCAGCAGACCCGCTGCCGCGTCCGAACCGGCGCGGATCGCCTCGGGAACCCGGTCCGGAAAGCAGGCACGAATCGACAGGACGGTCAGGTCCTTGTCCACGCTCAGGTGGTAGCGCGGTGGGCGGGAGTCCGACGATGAAGCGAGCGCGGAGACGCTTGCCAGCATGAACAGAAGAAATCCGGTCAACAGGGTTCGCATGGTGTTCGGCAGGGTAAGGGCGACTGTTTGAACGACTGAATTGGGACTCCATGGTGCGACACAGGCTTCGCAACGATGGTTCACCGGGTAATCGCGCCGTGAGGCTTAAATCCCGTCGTGTCACCTTGACCTCTGGTA
>JBMYTY010000079.1:0-7007 GCA_049604855.1 Gammaproteobacteria bacterium
ATGGCTGCGCTCGCGATCACCGCCCTGGCCCTGCTCGCCTTCCTGTTCTACGGGGTCAAGACCATGCTCGGGGTGGACTACTTCCCCGAATGGCACCTGATGCAGTGAGCGGCCGATTCGCATCCAGCGTCCGATGAAACGCCGCCCCTCACCCCCACCGGCCCCCGCCACCCGCGATCCCGAGCTTGAGCAGGTGATGGAAAAGTTCGAGGAAAGGCTGACCCCTCTGGGCCGCCTGCATGCCCGCTTCGGCCACGGAGCAGGCCGCACACGTTGGTGGCTCAATGTCCGGCTCGCGCGCGATTTCGGTGGTCCCGCGGTCGGTGCCATGGTCAACATCCTGTTCGGACTCTATGTCCTCGCCCTCGCCATAACGGTCGCCGTGGCGCTGTTCCTGGTGGTGTACGCGCTGAAAAGCTGGATCGGTATCGATCTGTTCTCGGGCTTCCACCTGAATGTGTTCTGACGCGGAACAGATCGTCCGGGCACCTGTCACCCAATCCGCTTGGCGGTCACTTCAGCTCGCCTGGGTCGCCCTCATCGGATTCGGCTTCGGCGACGTGTTCGCGGAATACCCAAGGGTCACCACGCCATCATCCGAGGTGATCACGGTCACCCTGGATGGACCCATGACGCAACACGATGCGCTGGAGGCAGGGGCGTTCACCCTCAGCGCGTCAAACGGTGGGGTCAGTCCACGCGTGCTCGTCCTGGGCCGTGACCAGAAGGCACGGGGATTTCGTTCCGATGGCAGCGCGCTTATCGAAGGGCGCATTCACCTGTTGCTGGACGCCCCCCTGAGTCCCGGCTCCGATTACCAACTGGGCACCGACCAAGGGGCCTTGTGGGATGCCCCCTTGGACGTGAGCTACAGCCCCACGACCGTCTCGCCTTCCATCCAGGTGAACCAAGTGGGCTATTTGCCCAGGGGACGAAAGCTGGCCTATGTCGGCAACTGGCTGGGCACTCAGGGCCCCATGGCCCTGCCGAGCGCGACAAGCAGGCACCGGTTCCGGGTCATCGCCACCGACACTGAAAGAACCGTCTTTCGGGGCAGCCTGGCCCTGCGTGCCACACTCGACCCCTGGACCGGCAACGACGTGTGGGAGACGGATTTCACGGCCCTGCGGACGCCCGGCCGGTACCGGATCGAAATCGACGGACTGGGCCGCTCCCACCCCTTCCGCATCGGTGACGATGTCTACCGGGCCGTCTACCGAACCATCGGGCGGCTGTATTTCCACAGCCGCAACGGCACGGCGATTCCCGGCAGCCACGCGGACCCGGGATATGCCCGCCCGCGGGGCGGCATCCGCGCCGAACTGGACGGCATCATCCACCCCGCCGCCACTTCCAATCCCCTGCCCACAAGTCTCTCAGCCAAAGCGTCCAAGCCTGTTTCCGGCGGCTGGTTCGATGCCGGCGACTATGGCCAGTACATCACCAACGCGGCGCCCGTATGGTTCAACGTGGCGGCCGCCCTGGATATCGCCCCGCACGCATTCCGTGACGGAGACCTGGACATCCCCGAGAACGGCAACGGCATCCCTGACATGCTCGATGAACTGCGCTGGGGCTTCCGTTGGGCGCGCTCCATGCAGGATGCCGACGGCGGCGTTTTCTGGCGCATCGCCAGCGAGCGCTGGGACGAAGTCCCCCCGGACCAGGTCACCACCCGCCGCTACATCTACGAAAAGACCACCCACGCAACCGCCAGTTTCGCCGCCATGGCGGCCATCCATGCCCGCCTGCTCCGTGCTCACGCGCCCGGGGAGGCAGCGGATGCGGAACAGGCCGCGCTGAACGCCTGGGATTACCTGGAGAGCCACCCGCAATGGCCGGATGAGGGCGCGGTCTACCGCAACCCCGAGGGAACGGCGGCAGGGACCTACCCGGACAAATCCGCGTTCGACAACCGCCTCTGGGCGGCGGCCGAGTTGCTGCGCACCACGGGTGACACACGCTTCGAAAACGCCTTCAGGTCGCTGCTGCCCAGGGCAAAGATCGACCCCACGTCCCCGGTCACGTTCAAGGAGCAGGGCATGGCCGCGCTCTGGGCCTACCTTCAGAGCCCCGAACCCACGCGCGATCCGGACATCGAGCGGAAAGCGCGGCGCCACATCACCCGGGGAGCGGACTGGCTGATCCGCATGAGTGACGCCCATCCTTATCGGGCGCCCAGCCATCACCGTATCGACCTGACCGGCTGGGGCAGCTTCGCCCAGTCCACGCGCGCCGTACTCCCCCTGCTGCAGGCCTACGCCCTGACCGGCGAAGCGCGCTACCGGGAGTACGCGCTGCTGATGCCCAACCCCCAACTGGGCGCCAACCCGGAATCCCTCAGCTTCATCACCGGTCTGGGTGCCTCCCCCCCGCGTCACCCGCTCTCCAAGCTCAGCCGGTTCAGCCCATCAGACACCCCCCTGGCGGGTCTGCCGGTTCCCGGCCCCCATTACCGGCTGGGCGGCGCATGGACGGAACTGCGTAGCGCGAGTGAGGCCTATTTTCCCGTGCACACTCTCAAAGCCGGGGCGGGCCCGCTCACCGCCTACCCCGCACTCAGGCGCTACATAGACTCCGACAAACTGCCCCCCATGTCCGAGCCCACCGTCGCGGAATATGCCCAGTCGGTCGCCGCTTACGCCCTGCTTAATTCCCTCTCCGGTGAGGACTGAGACCCCGTGCTCCCGGTAGCGCCTCCGAGCAGGCCCAGCAAACACCACACTTCGAACCGCCAAAGGGGAACCCCTGACACCCGGGGATGGAGCACCGATTTCTTGACCCCGGCACCCCTCCTATACTCGGCCTAAGCGCTATGTTTATGGCAGATAACCGCAAGCCCCCTCCAAGGGGAAACCATCCGTGACCCACGAACCCTACGATCCCTGGTCCGACGAACGCATCACCGCGCAGGTGGTGGACAAGTACAGCCGAAACCAGAGCGGGCTGTCGCGCTCGAGCAGCCAGCTTCGCCTGCGCCTGAAGCGCTGGGCCTGGCGCGCCGTGGTGCGCTCCACCTATTTCATCAAGCGGGTGTTCGACATCATCGCCTCCGGGATCGGCATCCTGTTGCTGTCGCCGCTGTTCCTGTTCACCTGGGCGGCCATCAAGATCGAGGATCCCGGCCCGGCCATCTTCAAGCAGGAGCGGGTCGGCATGTGGGGCAAGCCATTCACCATGTACAAGTTCCGCTCCATGGTCATGAATGCCGAGGCGCTCAAGGACCAGCTCATGGAACAGAACGAATCCGGGGCGGGCGTGATCTTCAAGATGAAGGATGACCCACGCATCACAAAGGTCGGCAAGATCATCCGCAAGCTGTCCATCGACGAGCTTCCGCAGCTGTTCAACGTGCTGTTCGGAGACATGAGCCTGGTCGGGCCCCGTCCGGCGCTGCCCCGCGAAGTCGCGGAATACTCAGTGGCCGACCGCCGACGCCTCGATGCCTTGCCGGGGATTACCTGTCTGTGGCAGATCGGGGGGCGTTCGGATATCGACTTTGAGGGTCAGGTCCGCCTCGATGTGCAGTACATCCAGGCCCAGGGTTTCTGGAACGACTTCATGATCATCCTGAAAACCGTCCCGGCCGTGCTTCTCGGCAAGGGGGCCTACTGATGGATACGCCCAAACGCGCCATCCTGGTTGAGTCGGCCAGCCGACCCGGCCTCTCCAACCTGCTGGAGCAGCGCTCCCCCGCCATGCTGCCCATCGGTGGCAAGCCCCTGATCCAGTTCTGGATGGAGTGGCTGTCCGACGCCGGTTTCGAGGAAGTCGTGCTGCTGCTCAGCCACTTCCCGGAGCAGGTCCGCGAACACGTGGGCAATGGAGAGCGCTGGGGATTGCAGGTCAGCACCAATCTGCTGCCGGAGGACACCGACGACCAGATGCGTATCCAGGCCGCTGCGCGCCACCTCGACACCCCGTCACTGGTCGCCGACCTTGGACTACTGCCTCAGGTCGGTCTCGTGCCCTGGATGGCGGAAGCGCCATCGGCCGCCGGTCTGGAAACCGGTGCCTTGCTGCCTCTCAGCCTCATGGACGGCTCAGACCCAACGACCATCGTTCAGCACCCGGCGGCGGAAGCGGACTTCCGGCTGATCACGGACGCCCACGCCCTATGGCGGGCCAACATGGAACTCATGGACGGGGTACTCAATGACCCGAACCCGGAGGGACGGGAGGCCGACACCGGAATCTACCTGGGTTTCCAGACCCGTCCGCCCCAGGACACCCGCCTGCAAGGCCCTCTGCGGGTCGGGGCTCACACCCTGCTCGGCAAGCACCTGCAACTGGGGCCGCGTGTATCCGTCGGCAGCCACGTGATCATCGACGAGGGCAGTGCCCTGAGCGACTGCGTGGTGATGGACGGCACCTTCATCGGCAGCCACGCCGAGTTGTCCCAGTGCATCGTGGACCGGCGATTGGTAATCCGCGTGGATACCGGGGTCGCCGCCTACATCGACGACCCGCTCATACTGGACGATGTCTTCCGCAAGGATCATGCACGGGGCGGGCTCGCTCAGCGTTTCTCGGCATTGTTGCTCTTGGTCATCGTGGCCGTCCCGCTGCTGCTGCGCGTGGTGCTGCTCAGCCTCAGCGGTAAAGGTGCATTCCGGCGCGAAAATCTCGAACTCCCCGCAGGACGCGATATGGATGGCTCCCCGGTGCTGACCCCGCTGTCCGTCACCTCGCTCAATACGGCGCACCCCCATTGGCGCAAGCTGCCCTGGCTATGGGCGGCCGTATCCGGCCGCCTGCCTCTGTTCGGTGTCAGCCTGGACTGCTGTGACCGCGGCCAGTTGCCCTCCTGGGCCCGGGATCTGGCCACGGAGCCACCGGGCGTGATCACCCTGGCTGACCTCACCGGGGCCAGCGCGGGCGATGCCCCCGATGGCGAGAACGTTTTGGTCACGGACAGTTATTATGTGGCCACCCGGGGCCTGAAGACCCATATCAACATGACCTGGCGCTGGCTGACCGGCCTGCTCCGGTCCCACGACAAGAGCCCGCGGCCCTGACCCATCACCACCCAACGGATACCGCTCATGAGCATTGAGATCGAAAACCTGGATAACGCCACCGTCGCCCGTCTCTCCGGTCGCCTGGACGCCGCCGAAGTCAGCAAGATCAAGGGCGACCTCAAAGGCATCGAATCGGGCAAAGGGCACAAAGTCGTCCTCAACATGGCCGAGGTGAATTTCACTGATTCCTCGGGTCTTGGTCTGGTCGTATCCACCTTCCGCTCCATCAGCGAGCAGGGCGGGGCCATGGTGGTCTGCGGTCTCACCCCGCAGGTGCGCAGCTTGTTCGAGCTGACCCGTATGCACCGCATCTTCGACCTCTACGATGATGAGGAGCAGGCACTGAAGGCCTGACACCCTGAACCGGCCGGGAGGGCCGGTCGGGCACGACTTCAGAGCCTGACATCCTATCTCTCACGCAGCAGGACCCCGCTCCTCCCGCATACCCGGCACTCCCCATCAAGGCCCTCTCCAGGAACGTCCCATGAACAGTCCCCAGCACGACGATGAGCGGGACCGGCAACTGGAAAAGGTCTATGAACGCTACAGTCCCTCGGGCCTGCGTCGTCGCCGCTGGCAGGCCCTGAAATGGACGCTGGTCACGACCGTTGTCCAGCTCCTTTCATCGCTCAAGCGACTGCTGGACCTCGCTGTCGCACTCATCATCCTGGTGATAACGGCCCCCTTGTTCGTGTTCTGGGTCGCGCTGCGTGGGGGCAGTGACGGCGCGTTCTTCCGGAGCCCCCGCATCGGTCGTTGGGGCACGCGCTTCAACCGTCTCAGTTTCTCCGCACCGCCCGGTAGCATCTTTCGATTTCTCGGCATCCATCACCTGCCGGTCCTGGTCAACATCCTGCGTGGGGAGATGTCCCTGGTCGGCCCGCGCGCGGCGGCACCCGACGAGTACAGCCTGCGTGACCGCCAAGCACGGCGCCGCTATGGAGTTCGCCCCGGGCTGATCGGGCCCTGGTGGATCCGCGGCCGGGCGAATATCGACTACGGAACCGAACTGGAAGCCGACGCCGAGTACATTGAGCAACAGAGCCTGGGGAACGACATGGGCCTGGCACTGCGGGCCATCCCGGCCCTGCTGTACGGCAAGGGCGTCCCCAACGCGAGCGACCAGGTCAGCATTCTCGGCATTCCGGTGGAAAACCTGACCATGGACGAGGCCGTGGAAGCGATCCTCGAAGCCATGGAGAAACCGGTCGCCCGGCAGATCTGCTTCGTCAACGCGGACTGCTTCAATATCGCCGCCCGTGACCCGGAGTACCGCCAGACACTGCTCAGTTGCGACGCCGTGTATGCCGATGGAATCGGGGTGAAACTCGCCGGTAAGATCCTGCGCCGCGAGGTGAAGCAGAACGTCAACGGCACCGACCTGTTTCCCCGCCTGTGTGACGCCATGCAGGGCACCCAGCGCTCTTTGTACCTGCTCGGGGCCCGCCCCGGGATCGCCGATGCCGTGGCGGAGTTCGTCACGAAGAACTACCCGGATTGCCGGATCGCGGGACACCACCATGGCTACCTGGACGAGGCGGGCGAGCGCGAGGTCATCGAGGAAATCCGCGCTTCCGGCGCCGAGCTGCTGCTCGTGGCCTTCGGCGCCCCCCGCCAGGACCGCTGGATAGAGCAACACCTGGAGGAAACCGGTGTCCGGGTCGCCATGGGCGTGGGCGGGCTGTTCGACTTCTACTCCGGTCGCATGCCCCGAGCGCCACAATGGATGCGCGAACTGGCACTGGAATGGCTGTACCGCTTCATCCAGGAACCGCGTCGCATGTGGCGACGCTACTTCGTGGGTAACTTCGTGTTTCTGTTCCGCATTTACCGGGAACGCTTCTTCGGCCCCCCGCAATGAACACCAGCGGAGCGAAACGCGCCATGGTCATCGCCACCGGCTGGCGTCCGGCATTGGCCCACTTGGCCGCCAGTCGGCACATCGGCCTCTTTCCCCTGCTGGACCGGCCCTTTCTGCGGCACGTT
>JBMYTY010000080.1:0-6973 GCA_049604855.1 Gammaproteobacteria bacterium
ACCATTACGCACGCTGCGTCCGGGAAGTCCGGAAACGAATCCTCGCTCATGCGGATTCCGGTACCCCTGGAAATTACTTTGACTATGGATACATCTCGGAGCACCTGATCGGCTACTTGCGCGATGTCGAGCAACTATCGGATCTGTCCAGCCGACCGCGCGCGGAAGTGCTGAAAGGGAAGTATTTCCTCTCCGACGATTATGAGGACCCCCGCTTTCACCTGGACTGGAGCATGATTCACATCCTCGCGCCCACGGCGGCACTCGTTAAAGACCATGTCATCTACGAGAAAGATCGCCTGAAGAAAACACTGAACTCCGCGACGGACAGTGACGACAAAGCTGCCCAACCCATGTCAACTTGACCTACCCTAAAGTTCAGTTTCTCCTCGTCCTCTCACGACCTAGCCTTCTGGAGAAAGCTAAGGACACGCTTTCGTTCAAAGCCCTCGGGGCATCGACCAAGGAGGGTCACCATGAAGATCCGGCGGAACACCCTGTTCATGCCTTTGCGCTTTCCAGATGCGACTCTGGAGAGCGAGTTCGATCGATACCGTGAGTTGGAAACCCGCGCGCACCTGCGCGTTTCCGCGCCCTTTGCCCTGCTCGGCTGGTCCATCGCCATGGGCTTGGCCGCCTACGCGGTCCCTGGCCGCGCAGCGGGTCTCGCCCTGCTGATCGCGCTCACGGTCTGGCCACTCTATGGCTTCATCCTATTCGCGACCCGGCGACATCGTTACCTGGGCGTCTACCGATGGCTGGGCTTTGTGGCCAATACGGGTTCGGGTTTGCTCGCGATTGTCATCTGCGGGGATTTCCCGGTCGGTGAGTGGTTCACACTGGCGGTATTGGTTCTGGTGATGGTCGTGGGCGGACACACGCTGAGGTTGAACTTCACGGCGTCGCTGGGCGCGAGTGCGCTCTACCTGCTCGGCTACCAGGTGACGCTGCTGTTCGAACCCACGCTGGCTGCCCACGAGTTCGCCATGATGTCGTTCATCATCTGGATGGCGCTGCTGGGACAGGCAGCCCTGGGCTATTCGTCCGAGCGCACCGGCCGCGTCATGTTTCTGCAACGCCGCCGCATTCGCGAACAGCGGGCGCACATCCGCACCGAGCAGCGCAAGGCGGAGGACCTGCTGCTGAATATGCTGCCCGCATCCATCGCGCGACGCCTGCAACACCAACCGGGCACCATCGCCGACAACTTCGAGAACATCAGCGTTCTGTTCGCGGACATCGTGGATTTCACGGCACTGGCCGAGCACCTCCCACCCCAAGAGGTCGTCGCCCTGCTCAACGATATTTTCAGCCGTTTTGACCGGCTGGCGGAGGAACACGACCTTGAGAAGATCAAGACCATTGGTGACGCCTACATGATTGCCGGGGGACTCCCCGGTCAGGCTCAGGACCACGCGGCCGCCATCGCGGACCTGGCCCTCGATATGCAGCGTGAGGTGACCGCGTTTAATCGCGCCACGGGTCATGACCTGGATCTGCGCATCGGGATTCACACCGGCCGGGCCGTCGCCGGTGTGATCGGCAGCAAACGCTACGCCTACGACATCTGGGGCGACACGGTGAATACGGCCGCGCGCATGGAATCTCACGGGCTTCCCGGGTGCATACAGGCCACCGCCGACATGCACCGTCGCCTGCGCGGGCGCTACCTCTTCGAGGAGCGCGGCGTGGTGATGGTCAAGGGGAAAGGCGCCATGCGGACATTCTTTCTCAGGGGCCGCCCACCAGTGCGCGCATTGCCGTCCAAAACAAGCACGGCAAGCGCCTTCAATGCCCCATCAGCCCCATCTCAAAGCGCTGATACCCTTCCGGCAACGTGAACAAAACCTCCTCCACATCCTTGAGCACACGGATATCCATGAGTGTTCGGGCGCGCCCGTCGAAGTTCCGTGTGCCGACGGGCAGGCCGAAATCGAGATGGCGTGTCGGGGCGTGAACATAGGTGGTGGCATCGCATTCGTTGTGCAGATCGGCCGGCATGCCCTTCATGGAGTCCGCGCGCTGGGCGGCAAGGATCAGGTTCAAACCCTTCAAGGCGTCCACCGCATCGGGGGCCAGCCCCTCCACGGCCAGAAGGTCCGTGCAGGTGTTGCCATTTACCGTCAACACCCAGTGACGCACCTTGCGGCCCTCAATGTCCGGGGCATCGGTGGGCTGCTCGCGCTGCTCCAGCTTCATCGAGCTGTCATCGCGAGCGACCACGGGCTTTGACTTGATAACCACGATGTTGCTGGCGGAGTGCACCACGTTGTAGGCCACATCGGCTGCACGGTCATAGAGCAGGAAGTCGTCTTTGTCCTCACCGTAATCCATGCGCAGATGACCGGGCGTCACGAGAATGCGTGTGACATACGGATCGATGCCCGGCTCCTCATCGCGATACAGCAGGCGTTGCGCCTCCGCGGCCAACACCGGGAGCGAAAGCACCAGGGCAAGACCCAGCACCAGTGCCCGCGCGAAAGGCGGCGGGCTGTGTAGGGGGACGTTCATGCAGCCTCTCCAGTGGGGACCTGTCGTGACGATGAGGGAGGCTTACCCGCCCGCCAGCATCTCGCGCAGGCCCTCGATCTCTTCATCGTTGAATCCGGCTTCGCGCCGAGCCTGTTCGTTAAAGGGTGGTTTGACCCGCCCGTTCATATAAAGCGCCACCAGGTGGCGGAATTCCCGGACAGGATCAAGGCCCACGGCAGCGCAGGCATAGCGGTACCAGCGTGACCCGGCCTCCACGTGCCCCAACTCATCGCGCTGGATGATCTCGATGACGGCGGCCGAATCCGGGTCGGCGGCGGAACGGAAGCGCGTGATGATGCCCGGAGTCACATCCAGACTGCGCGCCTCAAGCACCCGGGGCACGAGGGCCATGCGCGCCACCAGGCTGTCAGCGGTCTTGGTCGCCATCTCCCAGAGCCCGTTGTGGGCAACGAAATCCCCGTATTCGAAACCATAGTGAACCAGCCGCTCGCGCAGCAGTTCGTAGTGCAGGGCCTCGTCCACGGCGACACCGACCCAATCGCTGTAGTACTCATCCGGCAGATTCCTGAACCGGTACACCGCATCCCAGGCGAGATTGACGGCATTGAATTCGATGTGGGCCAGGGCGTGAATCAGCGCCGCGCGTGCTTCGGGCGTTCCCATGCCGCGAAACGGAACTTCGTTGGGGGGCACCAGTTCCGGCAGCGTAGGCCGACCGGGCGGGCCGATCTCCTCCACCTCCGCCCTGTGATCCATGCTCAGCTCGCCGCGTTTCCAGCATTCCGCATGGAGCCGGGTCAGGCGGATCTTTTCGGCGGGGTCCGGCTCGGAGATACAGCGGGCGGCGGCGGCAAACAAATCAGACATTGGCGAAGTCGGTGAAAGGCTGGGGAACGGGGAATATGAGGCGTCGGCGGTCCGCGGGGGATGCCACGTCAAGCGCCGCTCTTGAGCCCGATCACCAGGTCCATCACATTGGTACCGGTAGGCCCCGTGCGCAGCAGGTCACCGCTGGCCGCCAACACCGTGCCGGCGTCCGCCCGGGCCAGATAATCCGCAATGTCGAGTCCACGGGCGCGATCTATCGTGGCGCCATCCACCAGCCCACCCGCATCCTCGCCGGGGCCATCGGTGCCATCCGTACCCGCGGCCAGTAGGTACACATCGGGCTGCCCGGCAATCACCGTCGCCGCGGACAGGGCCAGGTGCTGGGAGCGACCTCCCCGCCCCGGGTTCTCCGGCAGGGTCACCACGGTTTCACCGCCCCAGACCTGGGCACCGGGGGCGGCATCCAGCACGACCCTCGCCAAGCGCAGGCCCGCGCGCCCGGCGTCCTCGTCGAGGAACTCATCGTGCAGGGTGACCGCCAAGCCGTCGTCTCGAAGACTCTCGGCCGCGGCCTGCTTGGCGTGCTCAAGACTCGCGACGATCTCGATATCCAGGGTCGCGGGCCGTGCATCAGCCTGTGCCTCCGGCCCCCGGCCGCACAGATCCTCCAACCATTCCGGGAGGCCGTCGGGCAGGCCCCTCCTATCATCAAGCACCAACGGTCCCGAACCGATCACCGCCGGCTCATCTCCACGCACATCGGAGATCAGCAAGCCGCGCACTTCCCGCCCCGCCAGCAGTCGCGCCAGCCCCCCGGCCTTGATGGTGGACAGGCGCGAACGCACCGCATTCATGGCGTGTATGTCCAGGCCACTGCCCAGAAGCCAGCGATTGGCGCGCTTGATGTCGTCGAGACCGATACCCGGCCAGGGGCGTTCCACCAGCGCCGAAGCCCCTCCGGACACCAACACCAGAACCGGCAGCCCGGCGGGCAGATTGGACGCGAACCGGGCCACCGCCTCGCCTGCATCCAGTGATGCCTGGTCGGGTACGGGATGGGCCGATTCCAGAACCTCAACCCCATCCGGCGCCTCCTCCCCATGGCCGTACTTGGTGGCGATCAGACACCCGGCCATGCGACCGCCCTGGGAAACGGGGCCGTTCAAGGCCTCGGAGGCCCCCGCCGCCATGGCGGCCGCGGCCTTGCCTATGGCCAACACCGCCACCCGATCCGCGGAAAGTGGTCGGTCCGCCAAAGCCCGGATCACGCAATTGCGACCATGGACCGCCGATAGGGCGGCGCGAAGGGCTCGGTTCAGGATTTTCCGCGATTCAGACATAAGATTCAGACATAGGATTCAGGCTTGGGCTTGGAACTTAAGGACAACAAGTGCCGGGGCGGAAAGCGCGCGGAGTGTGGTCCGCTCAAAGGTATCAGGAATGACCGATCCCGGGCTCGGTATCACCGCCCCCATGCACCCCGGTCAGCCCGCCCTCGGGCAGAATGGGTTTGAGCCAGCTACTGAGCCGCCGGGGCGTCAGACCGATGCGCTCCTCATAAACCACCGTATACGCGAACACGCGGCGCACATACTCCCGTGTCTCCTTGAAAGGGATCAATTCGATCCAGATATCGGCAGGCACCATCCGGTCCTTCGGTCGCCAGCGCTTCGCGCGGTGCGGACCGGCGTTGTAGGCCGCCGTGGCAAGCACGGGATGTTGGTCCAGATCATCCAACATCATGCGCAGATAACGGGTACCGAGTTTGATATTGGTATCGGGCACGAACAATTGTCGCGTTCCACGGAGTCGAAACCGCAGATTGCGCGCCACATCGCGCGCCGTCGCCGGCATCAGCTGCATCAGCCCCATGGCGCCGGCCGATGAGCGGGCATCGTGGGCGAAGGCACTCTCCTGGCGCATAACGCCATACACCCAGGCCATATCGATCTTCTGGCGCCCCGCGTGACGGGACACCTTGGAGCGGAAAGCGAGCGGAAAACGCAAGCGCAGGTCGTCGAACTCACCCGCCTTGGCGGCCGTGAAGATCGCCTGGTCATGCCAACCCCAGCCATCCGCCACGCGCGCGGCGGCCGCCTTCTGGGTGTTATCCATGGCAGCCACCGCATCGCGCCACTCCCGCCGGGCGTCCAAGCTACGTCCGAGGCGGTGCAACTCCCGCGCCCGCAACACCCCCGGGGCGTTCTCCGTGGCATGGGCCACCGCCGGTGTCACCTGTATGGGCTCATCCCCCATGGTGTAGGACACCCCGATACGGTCAGCGGCGAGAAACCCATAAAACCCGCGCGTCAGGCTCAGACCGGCGTAAACCTTGTTTGCCTCATGCTCGTCGCCACGCGCCTCGTGGGCGCGTGCCGCCCAGTAACGCCAGTTGTCCTCGTTACGTTGCTCCCGGTCCATGCGACCGATCCACTCCAACACCGAGTCCCAATCCTCCGCCACCAAAGCCGCCTTCACCGCCTGGGCACGGATATCCGCCGTTGACGCGCCCTCCGGCACCTTGAGGAACCAGTCCCGCGCCGAGCCATCCCCTTCCTCCGCCAGCTCGCTGCCAATGGCCCCAAGGACCCGCGCCTGCTGCTCCGGGCTGAAGCGATAACGGTCACCGAGTCGGCCCCAGGCCGCGGCGGCCTTTTCAACGTCACGCCGGGCCAGGCGGCGCAGGCCGTAGACCAGGGCGGTGCGTACCCGTGGCGTGTCCGAACGCAGTCGCCGGTCCGTGAGCACGCGCCGCGGGGCCGCACGCAGACGAATCCAGGCGTCCGCGATGGCCTTATCCGGCTTATCCAGATACCGGACCAGATAGCGCGCCAGGGAAATCTGTCCCCGCCCCATGGCCTTGCCCAAACGCGACCAGGCCAGGTCCGCGCTGATACCTCCACCCTTGCGCCAGAGCGCAAACAACGGGTCGCAGGCCTTGGGCTGGGACTTGCCCACATTCCAAAGCGGTGCCACCTGGGCCATGGCCTCCTCGGTTCGCCCCACCCGTGTCAGCGCCCAGAGACGGGTGCATTCCCGCCCGGGGTAACGGCTTTCCCGGGCAAATTCGAGGTAGGCCTTCCAATCGCCGCGCCGTTTCAACAGGGCCAGCCATCGACCGCGCAAGCGATGCGAAACCGGAACATCCGCGTAACGCGACAGGAAGGAAGCCACCTCTTCTGCCTTCGCCCGGGACAGTCGTCCATCCAGCTCGGCATGTTCCAGGTAGGGATAGAGCGGATAATCCACCAGCAACTTCTTCAGGGTCGCGTAGCGGCGCCCATCGCCCTGCTTCAGGGCTTGCTCCGCGGCAAGAAAGTCCGCGCGCTGTGCCACCAGGGGGTCAGATGGCGCGGAGGACATATCCGAAGCCGCGTTTGCCACGCCGACCCACAGAAACACGCACAGCGCGAACGCCGCCAACGCCCCGGGAGGGACCGGGAAAAGACAGGGGCTTTTGTAAGGTGGCCGCATCGTATCCGGCGCGCGGAGCAGGGGCGCGGGGTGGCAACGGGAGCGTGGTAGCGTAGTAAACCTGAGGGGCGAATCAACCCGCGAATTTCCCACTGAGGAACCTCTGATTTATTCATGGTGCGCGCTGATCGGCGTGCATGGTCGTCCAGATCAAGGCGCGGATCGCCCGGAATAGCGG
>JBMYTY010000081.1:0-6971 GCA_049604855.1 Gammaproteobacteria bacterium
CTCGGGCGTGCAGCAGGTGCTGCCCCTGATCGTCCCCGGTCAGACCACCATCATGGCTTTGGGGGACCGCATTGACGCGGGTACTCTCGCGGGTACCCACTGCCTGACCCTGGCCTATGACCATCGCGTGGTGAACGGCACCGAGGCCGGCGCTTTCCTGAAGCGGGTTTCGGACATCATCGAAGGCCGCGACGCGAACTGAACCCGGACCCCGGGCCGACATTACTCACTTATTTTCCCGACACCCTCCATCAAGGACACGCCCGTGAGCGACTTGCGCGACAAGGTCATCGATATCATTTCGGACACCCTCAAACTGGCCCCGGCCGAGCGCAAGGTGCTGGAGTCCAGCGATCCGGATGCCAAGCTGGCCGCCTGGGACTCGGTGAAACACGTGGAGCTGATCGTCGCCCTGGAGGATGAGTTCGATATCGACGTGGAGGCGGCCTGGATCGCGAAGCTCAACCATCTCGACCGCATCGTCAGTTACCTTCGGGAGCGGATCTGAATCGTGCCTCCCATCGATCATCTGAAACGTTACGCCAAGGCTGTACGCTCCGGTCACCGCCGCTACGTGAGCGAGTGGCCGAAACAGATCGGCCCAGACGAGCTGAACAAGGACCGTCGCGCCACCATCGATGCCGCCCTGGACTGGATCGCGCGCAGTCAGGACGCCACCGTTGACGGCGGTTCGGCGGCCTATTTCAGCCCGGTGACCGACAAGTGGTCGGCCAGCTACCCGGAGACCACCGGTTACATCATCTGCAGCCTGTTGGAAGCCGTGGACACCCTGGAGATGTCACCCGCCGAGGCCGCCCCCTGGCTGCGACGGGCCCACGACATGGCCCATTGGCTGGCGGACATCCAGCGCGAGGATGGCTCATTCCAGGGTGGAACCGTGGACGCGGGGGCCGGGCCGGTGCTGTTCAACACCGGCCAGATCCTCCACGGCCTGCTGCACTACGGCCTGCTCACGGCCGATGGCCGCATCCTGGAGGCGGCGGACCGCACCGCCACCTGGATGGTCGATAACCAGGACACCGATGGTGGATGGACGCGCGCGATCTATGACGTGGGCTGCCGTGCCTACTACGCGCGTGCCGCCTGGCCCCTGGCCGAGGCCGGGAGGGTCAACGATTTCGCCCGCCACGAGCAGTTCGCCGGTGGTGCGGCGCGCTTTGCGGACTGGGTGCTCAATCGGCTGGACGATACCGGCTGGATCGATTCCTGGTCCTTCTTCGAGCCCAACGACAAGCAGCCCTTCAACACCCTGCACACCATCGCCTATACCATCGAAGGCCTGTTGGAGATCGGACTGACCCTGGACTATGACGCGGCGATCGAGGGTGCAAAGCTGTCCGCCGAGGCCCTGCTCGTGCGCCTGCATGCCGACGGCATGCTCATGGGCGAGTACCGGCCGGGTATCAAACCGGCCGCCACTTATGCCTGCTGTACCGGCAGCGCCCAGATGGGGCGTACCTGGGGGCGGTTGCACGAACTCACCGGTCGGGACGATTTCAAGGAGGGCATGCAGCGTGTGAACGCCGGTCTGGCCGCCGTGCAGCCCGGGCCCGATTCACCCGACGGCATCCGAGGCGGTTTTCCCGGTTCCGTGCCCATTCACAACCGCTACCAGGCCAACCGCTGGATCAACTGGGCGCCCAAGTTCGCATTGGATTCGCTGCTGATCGAGCAGAGGATCATGAGGAGTGCGGCATCGGCCTAGCGCCTCTTGCGCGTGACGCTGATCGGGGTCTTGGAATGCCCATCGCCCGGATTCAACGCCGGGCCCGCGTGGCGGACAGGGCGAAGGCGCATCCGGCCTGTGGCTCAGAACATCAGCTCGACGAGGCCGCCGCCCAGGTCTGAATCAGCGAGCCGCACACGGCCCCGGTAGTCGCCTTCCACAATCTCGCGCACCACGGCCAGGCCGATCCCTTGTCCCGGTCGCCGTTGGTCGGCGCGTACACCGCGTCCCAACAGCTCTTCCCGGCCCTGGACGGGAAAGCCGGGGCCGTCGTCCTCCACCGTGATCAACAGGCCGTCGTGCTCAGACGCGCGAATGCGTACCCGGTGCTCAGCCCACTGACAGGCGTTGTCCATGAGGTTGCCCAGGAGCTCCATGAGGTCACCCTCGTCGCCCGGGAAACGCAGACCATCCGGCGCATCGATCTCAAAGGTGATGCCTTTGTCCGCATAGACCTTTCGCAGGCTGTTTCTCAGGCGCCCGATCACAACCGAGGCCGGAACGCCTTCGCTCAGTACCCTGCGCCCCGCCACCGCGCCCCTCTGTTGGTGAAAGGCGATGGACTGGTCCATGCGCTCCACCTGCTCGGTAATGGCGCGCCCGGTGTCGGCGGGGCTGTCGGCGGCGATGCCGCGCAGCACGGCCGTGGGGGTCTTCAAACTGTGGGCCAGATCGGCTATGGCATCGCGGTAGCGCCGCAGCCGGGTCTCGCCGCTTTCGATGAAGCGGTTAAGGCCTTCGGTCAGGGGGCTGAGCTCGCGCGGTACATCACCGGACAGGCGTTCGCGTTCCCCGCGTTCGATCTCGTGAACTTCCCGCGCCACGGACCGGATGGGGTGCATGGCCCATCCCAGGGCGAGCAGTTGCGCGGCCAGCAGTGCCAGGGCCGCGGCCGCCAGCCAGATCCAGAGCGTTCCGCGGAAAGCGGCGGCCTGGGCATCCACATCGCGCGTGGCACGGCCCACGTGAAAGACCAGGGACGCGGTCTTGCCGCCGTCCAGTTCCCATGTCACGGGGTAACTGAGTATCCGCAACGGGCCATCATTGCTGGCGGCGGTGTGAAGGGCAGGGCCGGCGTCAGGAGCCGTTCGGGGCAGAGCCAGGGACAGGCCCAGGCTGGAGGGGGAACGCCACAGGGCGCGTCCCGTCCCGTCGGAGACGGCGGCGTAGAGGCCCGAACTGGGCGTGCTCAAACGCAGCTCCTGGAAGCCATCGGGCATGTTCAGGGTGCCTTGCCCATCCAGTTCCGCTTCACCAAGCAGGAGGTAGACCAGGACCTGAAGTTGTTCCCGCTCAGCCTCACGCAGGCTGTCGGTGTGCGCCCGTTGCAGGGCCAGGCCCGCGAGGGTCACGAAGGCCGCGAGGATCAGAGACGAGGCCAGCAGCAGCCGGGTGCTGAGCCGGGGGCGGGTCGTGTTGGAGCCGGCCACTCAGGCGGCCGGGCCCGCGCCGCGCAGGCGGTAACCACGCCCGCGCAGTGTCTCGATGGGATCCAGGGCCTTGTCCGGGTCCAGCTTGCGGCGCAGGCGGGTGACCAGCACCTCCAGCACGTTGCTGTCGCGGTCGGTCTCCTCGGAGTAGAGGTGTTCGCTCAGTTCGGACTTGGAAACCACCTGCCCGGTGTTCAGTGCCAGGTATTCCAGCAGGCGGTACTCGAAACCGGTGAGCTCCACGTCGCTCCCATGGACCGTGACCGTCTGCCGACCGGTGTCGATGCTGATGGGCCCCGCGCTCAGAGTGGGTTTCGCCCAACCGGCGGATCGACGCACCAGGGCGCGCAGTCGGGCGATGAGCTCTTCAGCTTGGAAGGGTTTGACCAGATAGTCGTCCGCCCCCGCTTCCAGGCCCTCCACCTTCTCCTGCCAACGGCCGCGCGCGGTCAGTATGAGGACGGGGAAGCCGCGACCCTCCTCGCGCCACTGGCGCAGTACCTGCAGGCCGGACAAGCCGGGCAGACCCAGGTCCAGGACCACGGCGTCCACGGTGTAGTTGTTGCCCATGTACAGGGCCTCTATGCCGTCCCCGGTCTCGTCCAGGGCCCAGCCCTGGGCCTTCAGTGCATCGACAAGCTGACGTCGCAGTGGCGCCTCGTCTTCGACCACCAGCACTCTCATCGTTCGGGGCTCATCGATCGACGCTCAACGTTGCACCCGGCCGCGCTCGTCCACGTCCACGCTGCGCACGCGACGGTCCTCGGTCAGGACCTTGACCCGGTATCCGTCCTGGCGCGGGTCCACGCGCAGTACCCGGCCACCGGTCGCATCGCGGGCATTGCTCGCCGCCTGCTCGCGCGAGACCCGCTCATTCTGCTTGTCCTGCTGGCGTCGCCAGGAGCGGCCGTCGCGGGCCTGCATGCGCGCCCCACGATCCCAACCGTCGCCACCCCAGCGTGCCTGGGCATCGTTGCTGGACAGCACAATGCCGACCAGCAACAGCGGGATCAGTAGGAGTCGGGCGGCACGCAGGGTCATGGGGGCAAGAGATGGTCGGTGTTTCAGGTGCAGGGTCGCATTGTAGGAGCGCGCATCGCCACGAACATCCCGCGGCGCGGAAAAAGCGTGATCCCAGGCTTCCCCAACATGAACTCATGAGGCTGAACGGACGCTGAACGAGAATCCCCTGGCCGTTCAGGATCGGTTCAAAGCCCCGGGACCAATCTGTCCGCACCGGATCCAGCCGGACCGGCAAGACACTTTGGAGTATTCCGACATGAACAAGCAGCAAGCACTGAGCGGTAAGCATGCCGCCCTCATCATCACCGTCGCGGCCCTGCTGGCCGCGGGCGTGGCCAAGGCGGCACCCGGTGACCGAGAGCGCGACGGGCGTCGTGGCGCCGAGCGCGGGGACCGGACGGAGCGTGTCGAGCGACCGAGGGCGGGTGGCGACCGTCGCGGCGCCGTCTCCAGCGAGGGACGCTTCGGCAACCGGGTGGATAACCGCCAGGACCGCCAGCGGGCACGGGTCCGGAACGGTATCGAGGACGGTGAGATCAGTCGCCGTGAGTTCGCCGGTCTGCGTCAGGACCAGCAACGGATCCGCAAGGCCGAGCGCCATTTCGAGGCCGATGGTATGTACAGCAAGCGCGAACGCCGCGTGATGGAGCGCCTGCAGGACCAGGCCAGCCGGAACATCAAGCGCGCCAAGACCAACGACCGCTTCCCCGGCCATGGTGACGGCTACGCCCGTGGGCACGGCAAGAACCGATTCGACGGTCACCGTGGCTACAAGGACTACGGACGCCGGGGATGGGATCGCGACGCCTACCGTTACGGTCGTCATCCCCACTGGGGTCGGGGCCGATTCGAGCGCACCTCGGCCGCCGAGCCGGAGGTCATCGAGGTCCAGCCCGCCTCCAGCTACAGCCATGGCGTCGAGGTGGAGTTCGACGGGGTGCATGTGGTGTGGAACCGGTCAGGGCAGTCCTGATCCGTCTGAATTCCATGGTTGGTTGGGACAAACGGACTGTCCCGTGCCCCATGTGCCGGGTGGACGGGCTAACCCGCGTGGATTGCCCTGTTGCCGTGAACACGGTTTCATAAGCCGCCCCGTTTGGGGCTGTCCCGTGAATCCAACTCATGCCGCGCAAGGACCTCCTCCATGGAAAACCGGCGTATTTCGCTGATTTCGTTCCTCGTTCTGTGTCTCTCAATCATGGTCGTGCCCCCTGCATCGGCAGGTTTCGATTGGACAGGTGCGGTCAGCGCCGGGGGCGCGGTGGGCGAATGCATGGCCGCCAAGGTGCCGGGCTCCCTGCTGGAGTCGGTCCGGTCCCATGGCCGCCCGGAGCGGCGTGGGGACCGGCGCAAGATCAAACATGCCTGGCGGGAGTGCGAGACCCTGTCGGACGCCGTCCAGGCACTGCCGGTGTACGAGGGGCCGCTGATCGATGCCATGGCGCAGTTCGATTCCGGAGTGAGTATCGAGAAGCGCCTGCGCGAGGGCATGGCCGAGGGCGTGGTGGGTTTCGTTCTGTTCGTGCGCAGCTTCCGTACGGTGGGGGAAAGCGAGGGCTCCGGGCTGAGCCTTCGTGAGGATTTCCCCCGTCGGGTCGCGCTTGGGACGCCGAAGTTCTTCAACATGCGCGGCGATCTCGATCCCTATTACGTGGACCAGGTCATCAAGGGCATCGGTGAGCACGACTACCGCGTGGTGGGCGAGATCATGTACGCCCACGGTGACAAGGTGGGCGGCGAGGTGACCGGTAGCGGTGAGCGTTATCTGAGCCCCCTGGGGCCCGAGACCGAGCGGTTGCTGAAGGGCCTCGCGCCGCTGAATGTGCCGGTGCAGACCCACTGGGAGGTGTATGACTGGGAGCGTGACCGTCCCGCCTTCGAGCAGCTATATAAACGCTGGCCGGATCAGTTGTTCATCATTCCGCACATGGCCTTCGGCAGCGTGGAACAGGTGGAGGACATTCTCAGCAGTCATCCCAATGTGATGATGACGCTGTCCAAGAAGGAACGACGTATCAATTTCTTCGCGGACAAGGCCAAGGAGGCGCGCCTTGGAGCGTCGATGTTCCGGAGTAAGGAGGGACTCAAGCCCGAGTGGCGCGACCTGATCATCCGCTACCGCGATCGCATCCTTTTCGCCACGGATGCCCACAAGCGTCAGCGCTGGAAGACCTACAAGGAGTTGGTGCGCACATACCGGCGCGTGTTGGGTGGTCTGCCGCCGGATGTGGCGGAGGATGTGGCCTGGAAGAACGCGGCGCGGGTGTATCGCTTTGAACCGTCGTTGGTCATATCGCCCGAGGAACCGCAGACCTCGGGGCCGTCCGATTCGGGCGGTGGTCTCGAAATCCTGGGTTTCTAGACCACGCGATCAGCGGTCTTGTCATCTGGGACGCGGGTCCATGCGCCGTTGCCGGTATGCCCCGGTGGCCCGTCTTGCCGGATGCGCTTGATGCTTATCCAGCCTACGTTCGGGTCTTGATCCGTGTCGGCGTTTCCCGCCCATGCGCCCGTGACTGTCTGGTCGTACGGGGCATCCGGGTTCTCGGCCTCACTGCGCTTTTGACGCCATCCGGCCGGATTTCGTTTGCACCTGGGTGCGGCTTGGCTAGTGCGGAGCCGCCATTCTTGGCGCGACATGGGTGCGTTCGCCAACCCCCGGCCCAGACATCCTGTCTGGGCGTTCGGCCCGCTGCGTTGTGACGTTTGGGTCTTATCGGGGGTTCGTGGCGCTCGGGCTCCTGCCCTCGCTGCGCTTTTGACGCCATCCG
>JBMYTY010000082.1:0-6896 GCA_049604855.1 Gammaproteobacteria bacterium
GCAATGAACGGTGGATGCCCCAAGGGCCCCCCGCCACGGAGCGCTCATGTTGGCCGCGCTGGTGGGACATCGACGTTTGCGGGAACCGCCGAAAACACCCAGAATTCCGGCCTCGTTCATGCCCCGCTCGTGTGTGCGACGCCGCCCCCGCCTGTGCAGAGCAAATTTTTCATGGCCTCCGGAAAGAATCCTGATGGTGACCCGGTCCTGTTTGATGTGACGGGATCGAAAGAGAGCCGCTTCAAGGCCCTGGTCGATGGCTATTCCAAAGACCTCTACCGCTTCGCCTTCTGGCTCTGCAAGGAGCCAGCCCAGGCCGAGGACCTCGTCCAGGAGACCTTCACCCGCGTGTGGAAGTCACTGGACAGTCTTCGTGATCCAGCGGCGGCCAAGGGGTGGCTGTTCACGATCCTCAAACGCGAGCACGCACGGCAATTCGAGCGCATTCGTCCCGAAATAGCGGATGTCGAACCGGAAACGGTCGGCACCCGGGGTGAATACGACACCAGCACGGAGGCCTTCGCCCTGCGCCGGGCTCTGGAAAACCTGGCGCCGGAATATCGTGAACCCCTGGTGATGCAGGTCATCGGTGGTTTCAGTTGCGATGAGATCGCCGAACGGATGGACCTGGGCCGTGGTGCCGTGATGACCCGTCTGTTCAGGGCCCGTAAACAGTTGCGGGCCATGTTGGAGGACAGCGACGACGACCTGCCCTGGTCCGACACGCACTGAGTGCGTGTTCGAGCCAACGGGCCACGACCATGAACCCATGACGATGAATGCAGAGCAATTCAGACAAAGGGCACTCGCCGACCCCTGGGACCAGGATCCTGATTTCCTGGCGGCACGGGACGCGGATGCCGCCAATGCGGACTTCCTCGAAGAACTGCAGGGTCTTGATCGCGCGCTCGCCGAAGTCATGAAGGTCCCTGTACCCGAGGGTCTGAACGAACGAATTCTGGCCCGCGCGATGAACAGCGAAGAAACGGGCAGCAAAGCGGATGGGAGCGCGGCCGCGGCCAATGTCGTTTCTCTGGAGGCGCAATTGGGCAAGGCGCGTACCCGCACGCAAAGCCCGTTCCAGCGCTTCGCCCTGGCCGCCAGCTTGGTTCTGAGCATCGGCGTGGCCGCCTTTATGGGCTACCGCTTCTACGAGCTCCAGTACCAGTTCGACGATCTGCAATCCGCCGTCCTCGCCCATAGCACCCACGAACCCGATTCCTGGTTCACCCGGGCCACCCTGAAACGCTCCGATGTCCAGAAGGTGTTACTCGGCTTTGGTGGCCGCCTCACGCACGACATTCCGGCCACCTACGTGAACCGCTGTCGCCTGCGCCGATACGACGGCGTGCACCTGGTGGTCCAGGAACAGGGCATTCCGGTAACGGTGTACTTCATGAACAAGGAACACGTGGACCGCGAGATCACCGCGGATGACGGCGAGTACCTGACCGTCATGATGCCCGGCAATGAGCGCGGTAGCTGGGCAGCCGTGGTGCGCGAGGACCAGGACCCCGGCATCGCGCGCACCGCCATGCACCGGGTCAGCGACGCGGTGGAGTGGCGCCTCTGACAACGCGCGCCGGGTCAACCGAGCGGCACGTCCGGAAAAAGAAAGGGGGCTCCGTCGGGAGCCCCCTTTTGCATTGGCGGAGAGGGAGGGATTCGAACCCTCGGACCCGGTAAGGGGTCACTCGATTTCGAGTCGAGCCCGTTCGGCCACTCCGGCACCTCTCCGATGTTCACCGACGGCCATGCATGCACGGGCCGATGAAGGCGGCGGATTCTACACGATCACCCGGCCCTGTCGGCAGCCCTTCACGCACACCTCATGGTTTCAACACGAACAGTGCTCGCCGCGCCCCCGGGAAAAGAACTCACGTACACTCGTAACATCATGAACCGCTTGGGAATGACAGCCCTGGGCCTAGTGCCGATACTGCTCGCCGGATGCGCCGACGAGCCGCTGTCCCAGTTACAGGAAGTACGTGAGCGCGGCGAGCTGATCGTGGTCACGCGGAACGCGGGAACCACCTATTTCACCGGCGCGGCGGGCCCCCGGGGCTTTGAGTACGAACTGGCCCATCGGTTTGCCGAACATCTCGGTGTCGACTTGCGCATGGAGGTTCCCGAGCGATTTCCCGAAGTGCTGGAGCGCGTGGAGGACGGCCGGGCCGACTTGGCGGCCGCGGGTCTGAGCGTGACCAGCAAGCGTGAGCAGCGGGTCCGTTTCGGCCCCAGCTACCACCAGATCCGGCAGCAGATCATCTACCGCACCGGTCGCGACCGTCCCCGCCGGGTGGAACAACTCATGGATGGCCAGCTGGAGATCATCGCGGGCTCCAGCCACGAGGAGACCTTGCTGCGCCTGCGCCAGAACGGATACCCCAAGCTGGCCTGGAAGGCCCACGATGACGAGGACAGCGAGACCCTGATGCGCTGGGTATCCGAGGAGCTGATCGACTACACGGTGGCCGATTCCGACGAGGCGGCTATTGCCCGCCTGTCCTATCCCGACCTGCGCGTCGCCTTCAACCTGACCGAGCCGGAGCCGCTGGCCTGGGCCTTTGCCAAGGGCCGCGACGACAGCCTGTTCAATGAAGCGAACGACTTCTTCACCGCGCTGCGCGACAGCGGCGAACTCAAACGCCTGATCCGCGACTACTACGGCTTCCTGCTGCGCTTCAACCTGGTCACCGCCAAGACCTTCAGCCTCGATTACCGCCTGCGCCTGCCCCGCTACCGCGCGGCCTTCGAGCGGCGAGCGCATGAGAATGGGCTGGACTGGAAACTGCTCGCGGCGGTTGGTTATCAGGAATCGCGCTGGGACCCCAGTGCGGTCTCACCCACCGGGGTGAAGGGTCTGATGATGCTGACCAAGGGAACGGCGAAAATGATGGATATCGAAGACCGTCGTGACCCGTTCCAGAGCATCGATGGTGGTGCCCGCTACCTGGTACACGTGAAGAAAAAGATCCCCGAACGCATCGCCGAACCCGACCGCACCTGGTTCGCCCTCGCCAGCTACAACGTGGGCTACGGCCACCTGGAGGATGCCCGCATCCTCACCCAGAAAGGCGGCGGAAACCCGGACCGCTGGGACGACGTGGCCAAGTGGCTGCCCCGACTGGCGGAGCGCAAGTGGTATACCAAGACCCGATACGGCTACGCACGCGGTGGCGAGCCGGTGGTCTACGTGGACCGTATCCGGCGCTACACAAACCTGCTCAACTGGTTGGTAAGCCGCGAAACGGGGCCCGAGAAAGCCCCGCGCCCCACGGCCCTGGACGCCGTGCCGTCGAGCCTCTGACCCCGGGTTTCTGACAAGCATCTCCGAGGCGGCTCCCCCGCGCCCCGATCCCAAGCGCCCCGATCCCAAGTGCCCCGATCCCGAGGTTCAAACTCTGAGCCCATCGGCCTCGATATCGGCCAGTATCTCGCCCGCCAGGGTATCGATGCAGGCTGCATCCGGGCCCCGTCCATCACCCACCCTCACAGCGTAGATCCACATCCGTTCCGGCAGGTCTCCGAGGGCACGTCCCAGGCGCAGGATTTCGGCCAGTCCCAGCCCGTGACTGCTGATGGAACGCCCCGTCGCGAACTCGTCCAGGTCTTGGAAGCGGGTCATGGCTTCAACACCGGCCTCATTTTCCGGGTCATCCAACAGGGCATCCACCACGATACCCAGGCCCGCCCCCGCCAAGGCCTCCAACACCCGACCATCGGGGACGGGCAGGGTCTGACAGACCACAGGATTCGCGTGAACACCCCTTTCCACCAGGGCCCTGATGGCCCCAACCACCCGCCATCCCATGTCGTCGAGGCCGTTTGGCGAACCGATGCCGAGGACCACCACCCCGCCCACTGCCCGGCCTTCCATCAACGCCGGACGCGCAGGGTCAGAAAGTGCGTCGCGCAGGAAATACAGGGGTCGTAGTTGCGGATCACCGTCTCCGCGCGCAGACGCAGCGCATCTTCGTCCGCGCCCAGCCCGAACCGCTCCAGGGATTGGCGCAGATCCTGTTCCATGCGGCCCTGGTTCTGGCTGGTGGGCGGGACGATGCGTGCACTGACCACCCGGCCGCGTTCGTCGAGTTCGTAGCGATGCCAGAGCAGACCACGCGGGGCCTCGCTGGCGCCGCGGCCCACGCCCGGCCCCAGGCTCACTGGCACATGGGGTTCCGTGCTGGTCCGATAATTCCGCAACAGATCCCGGGCCTCGAGCACGGCATGCTGAAGCTCCGCGCAGCGCGCTCGCAGGCTGTGGAACATGTTGTCTGGATCAATGCGCCCGAGCAGGTCCCGTGCCTCCGGGCGGAGGTTCCCGCCGTACAGGGCGACGCGCGCGAGCGGGCCGACCAGGTAGGGCTCGCCATCCAGGTCGCAGAACAGGGCCGTGGAATGAGGCCGGTGGAACTCGCTGAAGCGGTCCGGCCAATCGACGACATCCAGACTCAGCCCTCCCGACCCCCCTAGCCGAGTCCCCATCATCGGATACGCTCCGTCGGTGGGCTCCAAGGCGACCCGTGTGAATGTCTGCCGGTCGTCGGGCAAGGCCACCCCGGCGGCCCACCGGGCCAGCGCTTCCGCGTCCTCAACCGCCTGCTCAGCCCGGGCCAGCAGGGCTGCCACCTCATCTTCGCGCGGTGCGCGGCTGAACCCACCGATACAGGCACCCACCGGGTGCACGGAACGCCCCCCGAGCAAGGCGATCAGGGCATTGCCGAACGATTGCAGGCGAAGACCGCGACGGACCAGGTCGCCGTGCTCGGCGGCCATCTCGATGACACTGCCGAAGCCGAGGAAATCCGGGGCCGCCAGCAGGTGAACGTGCAGGGCGTGACTCTGAATCCATTCCCCGCAATAGAACAACCGACGCATGTCGCGCGCCCAGTCGTTGATCTCCACCCCCAGGGCCTGCTCCAGTGCGGCGGCGGCGCTCATCTGGTAGGCCACGGGGCAGATGCCGCAGATGCGCGCGACGGCGTCGATCACATCCGTTGCGGGGCGGCCCTCAAGCAGTTTCTCGAAATAGCGTGGTGGCTCGAAAATCTTCAGGGCGAGGTGATCGATGCGGCCATCCCGCACGTCCAGCTCAAGCGCCCCCTCCCCCTCCACCCGGGTCAGGGCCGGTACCCGGATGGATACGCTCCGGCTCATGGTTCGCGCTCCGGTTCATGGCCGTTCGCCAGGGCATGCGCGCGTTCTTCCCATCGCGGCGCATGCGCATTGATGAACAGCAGGCGTTGGGCGATGGATTCCCGCGCAACGCCCATGTCCAGGAGCCGGTGCGCCCAGTTTTCAGCGGTGGCATCCCCCGCCTCGTCCCGCACCGGGCCAAAGCAGCCGTAGCACGCACGCCCGACGCCCGGACACAAAGCCCCGCAACCGCCGCGGGTAACCGGCCCCATACAGGGTTCATCCCGGGTCACCATGACGCAGGCCCTGCCGCCGCGTTTGCAGTCCATGCAGACATTGGACACGGCCAGGTGTGGACCGGCGGCCACCAGCAACTGGCTGACGATGGCCATGACCTGGGCGCTGTTGACGGGGCAACCCTGGATTTCGAAGTCCACCGCCACGAGTTCGCCCACGGAACGCGATTGATCCAGTGTTTCTATGTATTCCGGTGACGCGTAGATCGCCCCCTTCCAGGCATCGTGATCGGCCAGGTTACGCAGGGCCTGGATACCACCAGCGGTCGCGCAGGCGCCAAGGGTCACCAGCAGGCGGCTGTTGGCGCGAACGGCGCGAATGCGTTCAACCTCGTCGGCCGTGGAGATGCTCCCCTCCACGAAAGCGATGTCCACGGCCGTCTCCGGATCGAAGGGACCGGCCTCGGCGAAGTGCACGATATCGACCCGGTCCGCCAGTTCCAGCAAGGCCTCGCCCGCGTTGAGAAAGGCCAGTTGGCAGCCGTCGCAGGAGCTGAACTTGTGCACGGCCACGCGCGGCCGTGCTGGGTTGTTCGAGATGGAGTTCAAAATCCGCGCCTCCCCAGGTCCCGGCTGACCTCCGGCCAGGCGAACACCGGACCGTCACGGCAGAGAAAACGTCCACCCAGCTGGCACTGTCCACAATGACCCGTGGCGCATTTCATGCCACGTTCCAATGACAGGTGGACCGACCCCGGATCCAGGCCGCGCTCCACCAGTCTCCGTGCCCCCGCGACCATCATGGGCTCGGGGCCACACATCATGGCCACCGTCCGCGCGGGGTCCAGCCTGACCCGGTCCAACAAGCGGGTAACCGGTCCCACGGTGCCGGTCCAGTCCCGCGTCGCCTCGTCCGCCGCCAGGTGTACCTCCGCACCCTCCGCCGCCCAGGCTTCGTAGCGCGTGCGCCAGATCAGGTCGTCCGAGTGTTTGACCCCCTGCAGGATGATCAGCCGACCGAAACGGTCTGGCCTGCGGCGCAGGTACTCGATCACCGAGACCACCGGGGCGCAGCCCAGCCCTCCGGTCAGGATCAGCACATCCCGTCCTTCGGCCGCCTCCAATGGCCAGCCCCGCCCATAGGGGCCGCGCATTCCCAGGCGAGCGCCCACCGGTAAAGCCGTGAGCGGGCGGGTCACCCTGCCCACGGCACGGATGGTGTGGTCGAACAGGTGTTCGTCCTCCGGGTCCGACACGATGGAGATAGCGGCCGCCCCGACGCCGAACAGGTACAGCATGTTGAACTGCCCGGGCCGGAAGGCGAAGGCGCGATGCAGTCCCTCGTCCACGAGGCGTAACCTCAAGGTGGTGATATCGGGCGCCTCGCGAACCCGTTCGATGACCTCCGCCTGGTGCGGCAGGGCGGGCGAATCGCTCATGGCCAGACTCATGAGCGCTCCTCCCCATCGGCCTGTTCCGAACCCGCGCCAACAATGGCGTTGACCTCTGCTACCAAGTCAA
>JBMYTY010000083.1:0-6824 GCA_049604855.1 Gammaproteobacteria bacterium
CAGGTTGGCCGACTCCAGGGCCACCAGGGCATCCGGGTTCAGAGAGCCATCGTTGAGAAGACTGGGGAAACGAGCCTCCAGGCTCTGTGAATTCGCCCACGCATTGATCGATGCGGTCAACGCAAAGACCGTCATCACCAACAGCGGACTCTTGAACGGGGAAATAATATTCATGGTCAGATCCTCGCTTGTCTCTATCAGTATGGGCGCCCGCGGAGGCTTGCGTGTCGTAACCGGAGGTCGGACCCGACCTCGATCAATTCCGACCCTCACGATGGGGATGACTCCCAGGAGAAGCGACGGTGTGAGGAATAGCAGCGCCATTCACGCGGCACTTCCAGAGTGCACAACCGATGCCAAAAGTATGGCGCCCACCGTAATCACGGGCTTATCACGATGCTTGGCTCATATTGCGAATCAATCCGGGAACGGATTCCCAATTCGCGAACGGGAAACAGCCGACGCAATGCCCGTGAAGCCCGTCGGAGACACCGTCCCCCCACTCAGCACGCATTCAAGCGGGCCACCACCAGACTGAAGTCGTCCGCCAGACGCACGGGATGGCAGAAGTCACTCACCGCGCCGTGCAGCCCCCGTGTGACCGCACCCGGTTCATCATCCCCATTCCCAACCAGCCATTGCTCCAGCCGCGCGCGCCCGAAGCGCTCTCCACTGGCCGCCTCCGCCTCGCTCAGACCATCCGTACACAGCACGATCAGGTCGTTCGGCCGCAGCGCAAGCGTCTCCTGGGAATAGTCGGCGAAATCGAACATGCCAAGCGGCATGCCGGTGGTCCGCGTCATGAGAATCGCTCCGTCGGCATGCCGCAGGAGCGTCGGTTCATGTCCGGCGGATACGTAATCCAGGCGCATTTCCAGCGGATCAAGACGGCCGACAAACAGGGTCAGGTACTGCTCGGGAGGCGTGTCCGCCTCCACCAGACGGTTCAAGCGCGCCACCACATCCGGCAAAGAAGCGGTGGGCAACAAAGCGCGCAATGATGCGCGCGCCATGGACATCAGCAAGGCCGCGCCCACGCCGTGACCGGACACATCCCCGCACACCAGGTATACCGCCCCGGTCCGTGCCCCGCTGGAATCCACCTCGGGGAAGAAGTCGATGTAGTCCCCGCCAATCTCATCGCAGGCCATGGAAAGACCGGATACCGAGACCGCTCCCATGCCGAGATCCGGGGGCATGAAATGCTCCTGTATTCCCCGCGCGACCTCCAAGGCCTCCCGGGTGCGCGCGGCCTGCACCGATTCGGCCATCAGCCGCGCCGTCGCCACGGCCAGGGCGGCCTGCGCGGCCAACACCTTGGCCACTTCAAAGTCCGCCTCCGAGTAGTCCAGCTCATCGTGACGATCGTTCACGTTCAACACGCCCAGAACCTCTCCATCCCGCACCAGCGGCAGGCTCATCGCACTGGGCGTGCGGTAGTCGCGCCCCTCGCTCCTGTCGGCGGCCCCATCGGATGGCTTTGTTTCCCTTTCCAGGAGCAGGAGGGGAACGCCCGTGGATGCCACCTTGCCGGCCACGCCCTCGCCCAATGGCAAGGGTGCGGATTCCATGACCCGCCGGGAAAGGCCCACACCCGCGGCGATACGCAGTGTGCGCCCCTCTTCGTCCATCAACATCAGGGACCCGCGCGCGGATTCGAGCACGTCGATCGTGCCACGGAGAATCTCGTTGAGAATGTCATCGAGACCGCTATTGGCGGCCATGCGGGCGGTCACCCGCATGAGCACCTGAAACCCCGCCACCTGCACGTTGTCGATGTGCGGCCTCGCATCCCCCACATGCGGTTTCAGATCCAGGCCATGACAGACGTTGCGCACGGCATCTATGGAAACCGCGGCATGGCTGGAGAACAGTTCCGCGGTCGCATAGTCGGCCTCGGAGAAATCCACCGGTTCACCGCCATCACCGGTTTTATCGGTGAGATTCACCACGCCCAGGACATTCGCCCCCAAGCGGATGGGGACGCAGATGGCCGAGCTGCCCCGGTAGGGTACGAGCCGCGTACTGGGGGACCCCTGTCGTTTCACCAGACACCCCTGACCGGAGGCCGCCACGCCCCCTGCTATGCCATCACCGACCCGAACGCGCAGGGAGCGCATCAGGTCCGAGGGTATTCCACGCGCGGAGTGGATGCGCACGTCCCCACGATCCGTAAGCAGCATGATCGACCAGCGATCCGCTCCAAGATGGGCCGCAATGCCACGCCCGATCGACTCCATGGTAGCGCGCAGGCCACGGTTCGCCCGCACCAGCCCGGCTACGTCGGGCAACAGCTCCCGGGAGTAATTGATCGTTGGTATCCCGCTTTTCATGAAACGAGCATAAGCGAGCGAGCGCGCAAGCATATTGGGAGCTTAGCTGAAGCACCATCCGAACGCCCATACACGGGTATGACCGCAGGGCGCACTGTCCGGCGCGGCGGGATAATTCATACACACCTGCTGGCGCCGGAGCCTAAGCGGACCGGATCCCCCGATCCTCGAAAACTCCGGGCGCGGAAAAACCGACAACGTCCCCATGCGCGTCTTACTCGTCGATGACACCCGCACTGAGCTGCTGCTCACCTCCACGCTGCTTAAAAAAGCCGGCTACGAGGTTGTGACCGCCAGTGATGGCCAGGAGGCCTGGGATATCCTTCTCGAAGATCCCATCCCCATGGTCATCAGCGACTGGATGATGCCCAAGATCGACGGTCCGGAACTGTGCCGCATGATCCGTGGCCACCGCTTCAACCACTACATCTACCTGATCCTGCTGACGGGCCTCACGGACCGCGACTCCCTCATCGCCGGCATGGAGGCCGGGGCCGACGATTTCCTCACCAAGCCGGTCAACCCCGCCGAGTTGCGCGTCCGCATGCACGCCGGGGAACGGGTCATCGGCCTTGAGGCCACCCTGGCGGAGCGCAACCGCCGCCTCAGCGAGGCCAACGACGAGTTGGAGCGCCTGTACAAGGCGGTGGAGAAAGACCTCCAATCCGCCGAGGACATGCAGCGCGCACTGCTGCCCGCGCCCATGCGCTGGGGGAACGCAAACCTCGATTGGATGTTTCAGCCCAGCACATTCGTGGCTGGCGACATCCTTGATTACTTCCCCATGAACGACGACCTGTTGTGCTTCTACAACCTGGACGTCTCGGGCCATGGAATTCCAGCCGCGTTGCTCTCCTTCACCCTGCACAAGGTGCTCAACCCGGGCCGCACGACGGGCAATATCTTCAAGGCCACCGGCGACGAAGACATCAGTCCCGCAAAAGCCGTTGCCCTGCTCAACGAACGCTACATACCGACCGGAGACTCGGCGCAATATTTCACCATGGTCTTCGGCGTGTTCAATCGACACAGCGGTGAGGTCACCCTGACCCAGGCCGGGCACCCTCCACCGATCCATCTCAAACATGCCTCGGGCGAGGCGGTGTCCATTGGCGAAGGCGGCTTTCCGGTGGGCATGATTCCCGGTATGGAGTACGACGACATTCATTTCACCCTGGAGCCGGGCGATCGGCTCTATCTCTACTCCGACGGCATTCTCGAAGCGGGAAACGCCGATGCCGAGCAGTTTGGCGAAGAGCGTCTGCGCGCCCTGCTCAGCACGACGGCAAGCGGTGATCTCAAGTCACAGCGCGGGGCTCTGCAAGAGGCCATGGAGACGTTCACCGGCAAACAGACCCCGGAGGACGACATCACCATGCTGATCATCGAATACAAACCGGACGAGGATGGCGCGCGCTGACGCTGTCCGAACACCGGAACAGACAATGAACATGAAGCACAGGGGAACACCATGAAAGCCATGATCCTGGCCGCGGGCAAGGGCACCCGGGTACGGCCCATCACCAACACCATCCCCAAGCCCATGATTCCTCTGCTGCGCAAGCCGCTGATGGAGTCCATCGTCGAGCACCTGCGCGGCCACGGCATCCGCGACATCATGGTGAACACATCCTGGCTGGCCTCCGTCATCGAGCAGTACTTCGGCGACGGCCAGCAGTTGGGCGTCAACCTGGGCTATTCCTTCGAAGGCCGCATGGAGGGCGACGAGGTGGTGGGCGAGGCCCTGGGCTCCGCCGGGGGCATGAAGAAGATCCAGGACTTCTCCGGTTTCTTCGACGAGACCTTCATCGTGGTCTGCGGCGACGCGTGGATTGACCTGGACGTGACCGCCGTCTACGAATTCCACAAATCGCGGGGCGCCATCGCCACCATCGTGCTCAAGGAGGTGCCGCCAGAGGAGACCTACAAGTACGGCGTGGTCGCCACCGACGACGATGGCCGCATCCTCCAGTTCCAGGAAAAGCCCGCCCCCGAGGAGGCAGTCTCCAACACCATCAACACGGGCATCTACGTGTTCGAGCCGGAGATCTTCGACCACATCCCCAGTGGCCAGGAGTACGACATCGGTGGCGAACTGTTCCCGGACATCACCGCCAAGGGACTTCCGTTCTATGGCATGAGCATCCCCTTCCAGTGGGTGGACATCGGGTCCCTGCCCGACCTGTGGACCGGCACGCGCGAAGTGCTCAACGGAGAGATCGAGGGCTACCCCATCCCCGGTCGGGAGATCGCCCCGGGCATCCGCACGGGCATCAACGTGCGCATGGACCTGGACAAGGTGAACATCACCCCTCCCGTGTATATCGGCAGCAGTACGGAGATCCAGGACGGTGCCACCATTGTCGGGCCCAGCCAGATCGGGGCCAATTGCGTCGTCGAGGGCGGCGCGGTGCTCAACCAGTGCATCGTGGACGACTACACGCGCATCTCCCGCATCACCGAGCTGAACGAGAAAATCCTCTTCGGTGATCACTGCATCACCCCCCAGGGGGAGGCCTTTGACATCAAGGAGATGGACATCGGCTTCGCCCTGGACGATGCCCGCAAGAACCTGGAGATGTCAGAGCTGCACAAGCTCATCTTCGAGCTGGCGGAGTCGAAAGACCGGGCCTGATCGTGAACACCATCGCCACACACGCCCTGGAGTTCGACAGCCGCCTGGAGGCCACGGCGGCGGCGGCGACCGAGCTGCGCGACTGGTGCGCCCGGGTGGGTGTGGCGGAGGCGGAGCTGATGATGATCGAGCTGTGCCTGGTGGAGGCCATGAACAACGCCGTCGAACACGGCTGTGGCAACGAGTCAGGCCAACGCATCGAAGCCACGGGGCGGCTGGACGGAAACCGGCTTGAGTTGTGCGTGCGCGGCCCGGGCGAAGCCATGGACGGGGACCTGTTCGAAGCCACTCCCTCCGGCTTCGAAGACCCGGACCCGGATGATCTCGCCACCTGGGATGATCGCGGCCGGGGCATCACCATCATCAAGAGCGTCATGGACTCGGTTGAATACAGCCATGAAGACGGACTGAGCTGCATCACCATGGGCAAAGACGTAATGCTGGAGGACGCTGGCGGCACAGCGTGAAAGATGCGTTTCTGGCACGGCTTCTGCTGATATTCCGCAGTACAACACGCCCGCCGTTACAGACCCATCGTCCCAGCACGGAACCCGACCCCGGACTGACACCATGACCGACACCCCGTCCAAGAAAAAAACCCTCTCCACCGTCGTCTTCATAGACGCCATGGGCTGGGATGTCCTCAAGGGCCGCACCTTCCTGGAAGAGGAGCTGCCCTACCGCCGCAAGCTGCGCTCGGTGTTCGGGTTTTCGTCGGCCTGTGTGCCCTCCATCCTCAGCGGCCTGTGGCCCGCCCAGCACAAGCATTGGTCGTTCTTCTACTACTCGCCCAAGACTTCACCGTTCGCGCCCCTGCGCCTGTTGGGCGTGCTGCCCGGGGCCATCGCCAACCGCGGCCGGGTGCGCAACATCATCAGCAAATTCGTGAAGCGGCTGTATGGCTACACCGGCTATTTCCAGCTCTACAACATCCCCTTCAAGCACGTCCACCTGTTCGATTACTGCGAAAAGAAAGACCTGTTCCAGCCCGGCGGCCTGAACCGGGGCGACAATATCTTCGACCATCTGGAGCGTGGCGGCGTGAAGTACCACGTGTCGAACTGGCGCGAATCGGAGGACAGCAACCTCGCCGGCTTCAAGGCCGATATCGCGAAAGGCGAGATCCGCTTCGCCTTTCTCTACATGGCCGCCATGGACGGGCTGCTGCACATGGTCGGCAAGGAGAGCCCCAAGGCCGACGAGAAACTGGCCTGGTACGAGGGCCACCTGCGCGAGATCTTCAAACTCGCCGACGAGCACTACGACGAGTTCCGCATCTTCATCTGCTCCGACCACGGCATGGCCACCGTCCACACCAACGTTGACCTCATGGCAAAGATCGAAGCCCTGGGGCTGGAATTCGGCAAGGACTACGTCGGCACCTACGACTCGACCCTCGGGCGTTTCTGGTTCTTCAACGACGACGCACGCGAGAAGATCACCGCCGTGCTCAACACCGTGGAGGAAGGGCGGATTCTCCCGGAGGAGGAACTGGAACGGCTGGGCTGCAACTTTGAGGGCCAGCAATACGGCGAGCTCATCTTTCTCACCAACCCCGGCGTGATGATCGTTCCAAGCCACATGGGCGAGACATCCATCACCGGCATGCACGGCTACCACCCCGACGACATCGACTCCAACGCCTCGCTGCTCTCGAATGTTCCCGTGGGCGAGGAGATCACCGACATCCCCCACGTGTTCAACATCATGCGTGCCGAGGCCGGCGTATGACACGATCGCCAGACGGGTTTTGAATTCGGCTTCCACGGAGAACCTTCGACGCGAGCTTCATTGCATCGAGCGGCCCGCCGCCACCCGGCTCCAGGACCAGCTGCTGCGGCTGAACTGGTTCCCGT
>JBMYTY010000084.1:0-6823 GCA_049604855.1 Gammaproteobacteria bacterium
CCGGATGCGCCTACGGCTTATCCAGCCTACGAATCGATGCGTGGAAACTGGCGACGTTGATGGTTAAAACCCCGGGTGTAGGCTGGATAAGCGCAGAGCTTCCTTAGCCTGGTTTGTCGTTCTTCACCACGGTGAACCCGACCTGCTGGGCCTTGCGCTCGGAGTCCGGATACATGGGCTTGGCGAAGTCCTTGATGCCCGCCTCGTCGGCGATCTCGCGCTCACGGGCCGAGATCAGCAAGAAGGCGTGCTTGATATCGTCGATGGTTCCATCGTTGAGGGGATGCTTCATGCCCCGGTGTTCCGGGGTGGTATCGCGCACGATGCGGCCGAGTAACTGGCGCATCACGATCAGGACTTCATGCTCCTTGTTCAGGGATTTGGTGTTCATGGCTGGGATATCGGGTGTGGGGAATCGGTGGGGCGAGGCCCCAAAGGTGGCGCGCAGTATACGCCGTGGCCGCCGCTGACTTCCGGGCTGGGTGCCGGGTTGTGGTCATCGTCAGCCTGGGGACGGATTTTTTTCACCGCGATTTCGCCAGCCGACGTGCGCCGGGGTTATCTTCCCGCCCATGGACCGATTCGACCGAATTTATGAGTTGCACAAGATCCTGCGTGACCGGCGCACGCCCATCTCGCGCAAGGACCTGGAAGACCGCCTGGAATGCTCGCGCGCCACGGTGAAACGCATCATCGAGGACATGCGCGACTTCCTCGGCGCCCCCATCGTCTACGACCGCCAGTACAACGGCTACATCTACGGCGAGGATGAGGGCGGCCATCCCTACGAACTGCCCGGGCTCTGGTTCAATGCATCGGAGCTATACGCCCTGCTGGCCTCGCAGCAGTTGTTGTCCGAGGCGCAACCGGGCCTATTGGATCAACAACTGAAGCCGCTGCGTGAACGGATCGATCAGTTGTTGCAACAACAACACCTGGGTTCGAGTGCGGTGGATCGCATCCTCATCACCCGCGTCGCCGGTCGCCGCGTCAACGAGGATGTCTTCGGGCAGGTGGCCGGTGCCCTGCTCCAGGGGCGGCGCCTGGACATGACCTACCGGGGGCGCGAGCGCGATGACAGTACCGAGCGCCAGGTTTCGCCCCAGCGCCTGGTTCACTATCGCGACAACTGGTACCTGGATGCCTGGTGTCATCTGCGCAAGGGGCTGCGCAGTTTCGCGGTGGATCGCATCGTCCATTCCACGGTCTTGGCCGACAAGGCCAAGGACCTGGAGGATGTCGAACTGGATGCCCATTTCCGTTCCGCCTATGGCATTTTTTCCGGCGCCGCCGACAAGACCGCGGTGCTGCGCTTCAGTGCCGAGCGCGCGCGCTGGGTGGCCGATGAGCACTGGCATCCGGCGCAGTCGGGGGCCTACCTGGACGATGGTCGCTACGAACTGCGCATTCCCTATCATGATCCGCGCGAGTTGATCATGGACGTGCTGCGCCACGGTGCGCAGGTCGAGGTGATGGAGCCCGAGGCCCTGCGCCGGCAGGTGCGCGAGACCCTGAGCGCGGCCCTCGCGCCCTATGGTGACGAGTGACCCGGGTGTTCGGGGTCGGGGCCGGGGCCGGGGGCAGGGTAGCGGGCCGCGAGCGTTTTTTCCCGCATTGCATCGTCGCCATGTCTGGGCCAACGTCGCGGGCATCGGGGGCGCTGAGCAGTGTGCCCCGCCTCTCATCCCGCCGGGATCGGAGAGGTCGCGGAACGGACCAGGTAGCGGAGAGTGATGAGTGAATGTTGATGGCACCGGGTGTCGCGATGGCCTGAGGCGCGCTTGGACGGCGCTGGTACCGGTGCTTGTCCCGTTCGGTCTGCTGGCGCTTGCCGGGCAAGCCACGGCCGCCGGCCAGGATGACCCTGGCGCGCAAGGGGCCGCCGAACAGGCCCCGCTCGCGCGCATGGCCGGGTCCGGCGGGCGCGCCTTTGTCTATTTCTGCCAGGCGGCCCTGAGCGGTCGCCCCATCGCCGATTTCCAATTGGGATGGATGTATCTGAAAGGCCGGGGCGCCCCCAGCGACCCCGCGCGCGCGGGCTAATGGTTCGCGCGGGCCGCGCGCTCGGGAGACTCCGAAGCGGCAGCCTTGATCCGGCGCAACGAGCTGCCCATCGCCGATGGCGACCCGGATTGTCCACCCCGGCGGGGAAGTGCTTCGGCGGCGCGAGCGGAGCCCGCATCGCCGTCCGTGTCCAGTGCATCGCCGGGAGTGGATTCCCCCCGAACGGCGGCCGGAGAGCGGGGTGTCCGATCCGACGCTACGCCGACGCCAAATCCGGCCCGGACCCAGACCAACGCCCAGACCCACACCCCGGCCCCGGCGCGAACGCCTGGGCGGAAGCCGCCGGATGCCGCATCACCCGCCCAGGTCCGCGTCGAAACGCCCGCCGATTCGCGCCGCCCGGACTCCGCAAGTCCCGACTCCTTGGGCCCGGACTCCGCAAGCCCGCCCCGCTCCGACTCGAAAACCGCGTCCGCCGACAAACCACCCGCGCGCAGGACCACGGTGATCGTGCCCAAACCGGAACGGGCCTGCGTGCGGGCCTATCACCGCGACACGCGCACGCGCGGCGCGATCAAAACCTGGCTATCGGAGCGTGGGGTCGAGCCCCGCACCGTGCGCGTGGAGGTGCCTTACGGCACGATCTTCCAGGTCTATCGCGAACCCCTGGGCACGGCCGAGGTGGCCCGCGCGGAACTGGAGCGGCTGAAGGCACGGGGCATTCGCGATGCCCTGGTGATCCGCACCGGGGTGTTGAAACACGGAATCGCCCTGGGGGCCTATCGTCGCGAGGCCGACGCCCGAAACCGGGTCGCGGAGTTGGGCAGCCAGGGGGTGGTGGCAGGGTTCCGAACCCAGAATCCCACGCGTCGTCAGGATTGGCTCAGGTTCAGAATCGGGGCGGAAGAGCGCGCCCGCCTGGAAGCGGATTTCAGCGGCCTCAAGCTGGAACCGGCCGAGGGATGTGCCCGCCCATGACGAACGGGCCCGGCGCGATGCGGCCGAAGGTAGGGTGAGCGCGACGCGGCCAAAGGCGGCGCGAGCGCGTCGGGCGTTCAGACGTCGAACAGCTTCTTCAGGATGGGGATGACGAACTCGTAGGTGTAGGCGTTCTCGCCGCAATGGACGATGTTGTCGTCGTCGTCGCGAAAACCCAGGTACGGCTTCACGGAGGTGCCATCCACCTCGATCATGGAGGTGTCATCGATGATGCTGGCGATGCTGAAGGCAATGTTCGCCGTCATCTCCTCCATCGCCTGCCCCTGCATCCCGCCCTCCTGCAGTTTCACGCTGATCGTGCGCACGATCTCCTCGATGAAGGCGGTCTGCAGGTCTTCGAATTGATCGGTGTCGAGTTTGAGTTCCATGGCGGGATCATGCGTGCGGTAGAGGGATCGGGGGGCGCGATTATAGGCGGCGGCGGGGGTAAGTCTGTCTGCTTGGGGCTGACGATCAGCAAAATTCACTGGCTTGGGTGTTACCGCCAGTGTTGCAAGTGCAAGGTTCCAAGTCCCTGTTCATGACCCTGTAACCTTTGGTTTGGGTACGGCTTTGATCCCTTCCTTGAATATCTCCGTGGCGTTATCAATGGGGTTCTTGGGCGGCTTCCCAAAGTCGATGGCCTGGGTAGACATCAATTCGCCGAGATCGGACAGCGTCAGTTCCTTGAGCAGGAGGTTGAGCCGTTTTTCATCTTTTACCAGAAGGATTAAATCGGCATAGGCCAGATAGCGGTCCGCAATGCGTTGATTGTACCGGTAGGCATTGCCCAGCACCGTGGCGAGGTAAAGGGTCAGGGACAGGATGGTTACCCTCAGGACAAGGGTGGTGAAGTCTTCCTTGGTGAATTGGTCACCAACGGTGCCTGGTGCGGTTTGCGAATTCAGGATGCTCTCCGAGAATTTGCGCAAACGGTCATTATGGACGGTCTCAAGCTTCGTCAATTCTGCCTTGTTCGCCGTTATCGATTCCGCGGCGTTCTCGATTTTTTGATTGAGCTGTTCGAGTTTGTCCATGTGGGCCTTTTTTACCAACCAGCGCTTGTCGCCCCCTTCAACGCCTTCTCGAAAATAGCCGAGTAACTCCCCCGGGGTTTCAAATTCGTTTCCCAGATCATTGGCGCGCGACTCATAGAGCGTTCCATCGTCCAACAAGGCCCAGGCCATTGCTCCCTTCAGATCGACCGCGATCTTCGTGAAGCGGCGCGCCTCGCTGCCGCTTCCACCGCTGGCCACGAACCAGTTTTCCCCGGCGTTATCGGAGTAAAGCACCTTGCCTCCATCCGTCACGGCCCAGAGTTTCTGCGCCAGTGAGTCACCGATCGCAAGGTCAACGACGGACTCTTCAACCGGTAATTTGCGATAGGGCCAGTTTTTCCCCCCGTCGGTGGTCCTCCACACGCCACCCTGGTCCGAGAAGACCCAGCCCATGCTGCCGCTTTCGTTGAATCGGATATGGCTCAAGGTCTTGCCGTCGGCCTCGGGTAAGGGGACCTTTTTGAGATTCCCTGATTTGACATCGAGCCTCAGCAGGTCTGAGGCCGCGGAGAGGAACCAGAGCCCCAGTCCGCTATGCGCGATCTCGGGCTTGCTGCCGCCGGGTAATGGTTCCGTGCTGGCACTCCCCTCGTCGGTTCGGGGGCTCACGCCGCGGTTTTGCACGAAGGCCGCGTCCTGCAGGGTGTATCGATAACGACTCTCTATGGGACCTTGAATGATCTTCCAGAGCTTGTCGGACCTGTCATAGGAGGCGACCGTGCCGGAGTTCGCACCGACAGCGATGACGGAGTCCTCGGTCGCGTGCAGGCCGAGTATGGGCTCGTCGAGCACCCCTGGAATTTCCGCCGCGGGGAGACCGGTGGTGCGGATGAATTCGATGGGTGGGGTTTTACTGAACCGCCATATCTCAACTGGAACCGCGCTGGTCAGCAGCTCACCAGAGGGGGTCCTCGCGGCGGCACTACATGTATCTTCGTGACAAAGAAAATAACGTTCGGGCTCAGCTGATGGCTCCGGGGGGAGCTTGATACTCTGCCATGGGGTGGTCTTGGAATTGCCGAGGAGATAGGCGTGCGTGCTGGACAGTGCGATAACGAATCCGTCATAACCATAACCCGACATCGCGACGTCCCAGATCCTCTCCTTATCATCCGATAGGGATGCGCTCCGCCAACTCAGCTGTGTAGGGTCTTTTTTCAGGGCGGCCAGGTCGGTGTCCTTCGAAACGGAGGATAAGAACAAACGGCCATCGATCAGCACCGCTAGCGGAACCCCCCGGTAGTTCAAAGCCAGTCGATCGATGCCTGTCTCCCCGTCCTCTGACGTCGGGAGTTTCCATGCTTGGACTTGCGACCACGAACCGGCGGGGGTTTTGCTGACCAATAGGAGATCGCCCGCGCGGTTGGCGAGCCAGAAATGCGACCGTTCGGCCCAGTGCATATAGTCCCAGTCATGTGCCTGAGATCGGGCAGTGGGATCGGATTCTTCCACACCCTCGGGTGATGAAGCGGGAAAGTCGAACTCCTGCCCCTGCCCGGACCGATCGCCGCTAATTCGAACTGCCCTGACAAATCGCTGTTGTTTGTCATCCCATTGTTCGGAGATAAACCCGAACTGGCCGTCCCGATAGTCGGGTGCAACCTGATGCACGGTCGACCTTTGATCGCCCTCCCATAAGGTGTGTGCTTCGTTCCCAGATACGGCGATGAGAGTTCTGCCCGTGTTCATAACGAAGGTGGACCCATCGTACCTGCTTGGCACTAGTTCTGTGTCGGAGTAGCGCTGAGATTTCGTGGCTCCCTCGGGAAGCTTGATCCGGGGCCACTCGGGGTTTTTTCCGTTCACGGAAACCTGAAACAAGTGGCCTCGCTTGTTGGAAACAAAAATTCCCGCGTTGGTTTCCACGGGCCGACCAAGCGACCGTTGCGCCCTGTCCAAAGAGCCGTCGTGGATCAGTGTTGGCCGCTCGGATTGGCTATCCAGGTGGTATATCCGCCCGCGCTCAGTTCCAACGTAAACGCTTCCGCCCTGTGGCGAGTCAGCTATCGACAGGGCTTTGTCACGCTCAGAGCCCAGGGGGTAGCCCTTCCATTTTTTCGATTTGCTCGCCCGTCGGATGAGAGTTTGTTGGCTTGCGAGATAAGCGTTGCCAGTGAGGGCGCTGAAGTAGAGCTCATCCCAATTGTCCAGCAACTCCGATGACGTGGTCGGCCGCCAGCCGGTGCCGGGTATCCTCAGCTCCTTTTGGAGATCAGCGCGAAAGTCATCGTATTGTTTGAGTGCATTCTGCTGCTCCGTGTCTGCGTTGCTGATCCGACTCTGATAACTGTCCTTGTTGTTCTGATAAACGGAGACGATCCTTTCGCGCTCGGCCTCGATAGTGCGGCTGCGTTCCCCCAGGGCGAACCACTGGGCATACCAGATCAGGCATAGTCCGATGACAATGGCGAGAACGGATGAGAACAGCAGTTTGGTAGCTGTCTTTCTCCTTTGCGTAGCTCGTGTTTTCAGCGTTCCCGCAAGAGCATACAGCCAGGACTTTGGATCCTTGGGGTCAGTGCGTGACACCAGGGCTTCGAAGTTCTCTTCGATCGCGCCATCCGGTTGTGGCCGCGTTTGATTGTCTGTCATGACTCTCATCCCGTTCCATTTCTCTCGGAAACGCTATCAGGTATCCGATGGAATGGGGAAATGATGATGCCCGGTGTGTTCCTGTGGAGTGGGCCTGAGGAGGTGTTTCTGATGGTACGGTTTAGGTCTTTTTCTCCGCATTGGGCTAAGGCCATGTCATTGCCCCGATTGGTGTTGCTGGGTTTGTTCCT
>JBMYTY010000085.1:0-6752 GCA_049604855.1 Gammaproteobacteria bacterium
GGCCGCCAGGACGGCCAGGATGCAGCGGATACCGCCGTGGAGCTCGGCCTGTTGAGTCGTCCTGAAGCTCAGCGAGAAGTGCGTGAAGTGGTTCGGGAGAATCGCGTTCAGGAGCGCCTGGAGCAGCGGCAGGAGCAGGAAGAAAATACGGAGGAGAACAAGGACAAGGAAAATCCGAACACGGATAAGATCAGCCCAAACTGATCACCCTCTCGCTTCGTGACTGAACGGGCCGCCCCCCCCTGGGGCGGCCCGTTTGGTTTGGGGTCAAGGCGCCGTGTCACGATTCGTTCAGAGCTTCCCTAAAGGCCCGTGGTGATCCGATGACGGGGCTCATTCGACCGGGGCGTCGCATGCTCCTGGCCGCATAGGGCCCGGATCCATATGCGGCGGAGGGGGCTGGCGGAATCGCCCCACGGTGGAGCTCTTAGTTGGGCTGCGCGGAGCGGTCTTCGACATGCGCGGCCGCCTTCACTGGACAGGCGACCCTGGGTGAAAAACCGTGATCACAGGCGTGACGATTTCCGTCTTCTCCCCGCCGTTTCCGGCTCAGAAAAAGCGTTCCTCAACGCGGATGATGTCTCCTGGCTGCACGCGGGCATCGATGGGCAATTTGAGCACCTGCTTACGGTCATCCTCGCCGCGCTTGACCTCGATGTCTGACTTTTTGGCCCGGTAGGTGAAGCCTCCCGCGACCGCGACCGCTTCCAGTACAGACATTCCTTCAACGAAGGGGTAGCTGCCCGGGGTTTTTACCTCGCCCAGGATGTAAAAGGGTCGGAAGTTGAGAACCTCCACGCTCACCCGGGGCTGCTTCAGGAAGCCGTCCTTGAGTTTCGTGACAATCCGGCCCTCGGCTTGGCGAAGGTTCAGATTTCCCAGGAGGACCTCTCCAATGAGGGGCATGGCGATGTAGCCCTTGCCGTCGAGTACGAAGGTGCCGGAGAGATCAGTTTCGCCGAATACGGTGATGCGCAGTTCGTCTCCCTTGCCCAGACGGTAGTGGTCGTCGCTGGCGTGGCAGGGGACGGTCAAAGCCAGCAGAAACAACAGGTAGAGGCGGAGGACGGAGACCGCTGAACGAGAAAGTGGGTTGGCCATAGTCGTTAGGCGTCGCAAGCCTTCTCAAAGAGGCGCGAATCCCGGGTGCCATGTTGGTGAGTGGATCGGTTGGAGCCCGTATCTTCCCACTAAGTTCCGCCGGGTCGCCAGAGTTGACGCTACGGGGAACGCCCGATTTCCACCTTCAGGTGGGGCGTTCCCTAACCGTCGGCCCGGGGAGCGACATCGCCCGGATCAGCCGTGACACCCTATTAAACCCAGCCTGTGCGGACTCCGTGGCGGAGGTATGCGGAAGCGTGCCCAGCCTCTGCGATTCAGGGGAATCAGCGGCGATAGCCCAGCCAGAGCATCCAGACATTGCGGTCGTACTCGACCCCGGCGACATCGGAATCCCGCTCTCCATATTCGTAAGACGCACCGCTGAACCAGAAGCGGTCGATGTCATAGGTCGCGGAGATGTTGGCCGAGTAGATTTCGTCGGTGCGGTTGATGCCCTCGAACTCGTTCTCGGTGTAGCTGATCGATGCCTCAAGGAGCAGATTACGACGCAGTTCGTGCGCCGCCGCGACGCCAAACGTCGAAGCAACGAAGCTGGATGCATTGAGCTCCGTTGATTCCGAGGCGCTGCGCGTCGCGTTGAACACCACGGTGGTCAGTGGCGTTAACTGCCAATAGACGACGGATTCCGTGGACCATCCGTCGACATCCTCGAAGCGAGCGTCGTCGAAGTCCCGGGAGAAGGCACCGACATTGACCTCACCGTTGACGGTGCCGCCAAGGTCGAGTTCGGCACCCAGTTTGATGTCGACTCCGGTGGAGTCGCGGTTGAAACCGGCGTCGTCCACGGCGTCGTCGTAGTCACGTTCGTCAACGGTGCCGCGGATGAACGCGTTGTAACCGGGCTGAATCTCGTAGCCCAGGGTCAGCGAACCCGAGGACTCGTTACGGTCACGGTCATCGTTGTTGATTACGAGGCCGGTGCTGGTGGTCACATCGTCAAAGCCCAGCTGCGAGAACTGGGCGTTACCCAGAAGAAAGAACTTCCCAGGACGATGCTCAAAACCCACGTTGGCGGTGGCGCTGTCCGTTTCCGTCGGCGCAACCCCGTTGACCGCGTCCGGACTGCCGCGCCCCTCGTGGCCGTGACGAAGGTCCAGGCTGCCGGTGAGGAAGGTCTGTCGGGTGACGTCCAGCCGACCGCGGGTCGTCCAGAAATAATCCTCGGAATTTTCGTCGTCGAAGTCGTCGTGTCGGGTGATATCGCTGCCGAAATCCAGACGTAGCTCGTGATTGGTCCAATCCGAGCGGACACTGAGCCGGGGTTCGATGAGGGTCTTATAGTCTTCCGACTCGTTGGTGTTCTCGAAGAAGACGTTGTCGTCGTAGAGCAGCCGGACGGTGACTTCGGGGAAGGCCACGAACGATCCCATCCGGATGCCGGTGGGGGCGTAGTTTTCCTGGCGTCGGTCGGCAACCGTCTGTCCGGGCTCCAGCTGGCCGTCGTCCAAATCGGGCGCGCGTTCCTGGGCGAGTGCGATTCGAGGACTGGCCAAGACAGCGCATGCCGAGATAAGCGCTATGGTTCGCGCGGTGCTCTTGATTTTCATGCTGACCTAGTATCCTGGAAAGTCTGTCCGGGGAAGGTTCTTGAAAACATCTTTCCGATGGCGTTGATCTCGCCAAGCGAGTGGTCGATGTTGATGTCTGACCCGCTCATCGTACCAGCGGCGTGAAGGCGGCTCATGAGAAATGCTGGCAACTCTGAGCAATAGTTGCGCTGAATCATACAGCTACCACGGTGTTAGCTGTCAATCTTAATGTATTGGTTTAAGTATGGCTCCCATGCTCCCGTCCTCGTTTGGATGCCCAGCGTGACGCGCTCCCTTCTGCTTGGTGCAACAGCACCCATACAGAGGATGGGATGCTCGAGCGTAATGCCAGAGTTGGCCGTATGCCGGGGATGTGATGAGCCTCGGCATCCTGCATTGGCGCTGCGTCCGGCCTCAGCGAGGTCGGTGATCGCGGGCGTGGGATCCGGGCCACGCTTGCGCGAAGCTCAGGCCCAGCAGCGCGAAAAAGGGCAGGGCAACCCCGGGCATCTGAATGCTGAAATCAAGCAGCGCATGCAGGCCGACCAAGGTGACTGATGCAATGCCCAGGGCCGGTAAGGCCGTGCCACGGCGTCGTCGTTTCAAGCCGAGGATCAACTGAACCAGAATCCAGGCCTGCGCACCCAGCAAGGCCGCGCTGGCGGGCAGGCCGAGTTCGAATATCATCTCCAGATAGTCGTTGTGGGCGTGGTCCCAGGTCTTCCCGCTGCGCATCTCAGGCGGACGGTAGTGGCGAAAAACGTCTTCGAAGCTGCCCGCTCCGTGGCCGGTCAAGGGCGCCGCCTGGATGGCGATGATCGTGGACTCGAAAGCTTGCGCGCGTCCCTCCAGTTGAAACGGGTTGGCCTCCAGGCGGTTCAGGGTGTTTCCGCCGAAGAGCAGTGCGCCGGCCGCGGCAAGCACCAGGAACAGGGTCGGCAATCCGCCGCGACCTTTCACGCCGAACAGCAGGGTGGTGAGCACCACGCTGGCTATCAGGGTGGCCATCAGTCCCGCCCGGGACAGGCTCAATCCGAGTGCCGTTAACTGGATCAGGGCAATGGCGGCCCAGATCCAGTTTCTCTCGAGGAATATCAGGGCCGAGCGCAGGCGTTCGTGGCTCCGGTCCGCGTACTCCTGGCGCCAAACCTGATTGAGAAGGGTCAGGCTTATCAGCCAACCCAGCCCGGTCAGCGTGGCGAAATGGTTCCGGTTGACGAACGTCCCGGTGACGGACTCCCGATAGGCCCATCGCTCCCACCACAGGACCCGGTCCACGCCGCCCAGGTGCATGACCAGACCGTACACGGCGTAAATTCCGATGCTGGCCGATATGAAGCGCAACATCCTGCCCGCTGCCGTGCTGTCGCGCCCCAGGTGTACGGCCAGCAGGAAGACGCCGGCGTTGGTCAGCAGGCGCATGAGGACGACCCGCGATTCGTCGGCATGGGCGCTGAGTGTGCTTGATATCTCAGCGTTCAATCCAAGAGAGGGCAGCACGAGGGGGAGGGCGGCGGACCAGGACGCAGGCCACAGGGGCAGGGCCTGTGCCACGATCCAAAGAGCTGCCGCACTGAATAGCCATGCCGGGACCCGGAGGCGTGTCCAGGGAAAGGCCGGGACCGTTCGGCCTCTGAGGATGATGAGGAGCCAGATAGTCAGTAGGGCGCCAACCATCACGGCATTGAATGACCACGGAAGCGGTCGGTTCCCGCCCAGAGGCAGAGGCGCCAGGCAGACCACGAAAAGGGTGCCGGACAACAACAGCCGGGAATGTGAACGGTGGGTGGTGCTCATCACAAGGCGAGTATGCGTCCGATCACGTCGGCCATAAGGCTGTCATTGTCGTTGCCGAGTGCAATCCGCTCGCGACCACGCCGGGCGATGGCCTCGCGGCGCGGGGTGTCGGTGAGTGCGGTTTGGATGTGCTCCGCGCATTCCCGCACGCTGCTGAAGAAACAGGCCTCTTGGTCGGGCTCGAACCACTTTTCGGCGGAAGGCGTGCGCTCCGCCAGCAAAAAACTCTGGCATGCGGTGATTTCACTCCAGCGTCGGGCGCTCTCGTGGGCCATGGTGTGGGTGACGAAACCCAGGGATATTTTTGATTGCCAGAGCGTTTCCCGGTACGCGTCTCCATGTCGGCCGGGTTCTACATTCAATGCCGTGCGATCAGCCGCGGGCAGGGATTTTTCCCAACCATCGCCAAAAATGTGAACTTTGATACCGAAGTCTCGAACCAGGGAGAGAAGGAAAGCGCCACGGTTTTCGTAATTCGATCCGATGAAGGTCACGTCGTAAGGGCGCTTGTGGTCATCCCAATCAATCGGAGGGGGGAAGTGACATGCGGGTTCAAAGCCAAAAGGAAGGTAGAGCAGGTTTCTTGCTCCCAGGGCGCGGTACACGGTGCGGTGACCCTCGCTCGGCGCGATCACGGCGTCGTAGTCAGGGACCGCGCGCCGGAACAGTTGCCAACCGGGCTCTCCACGAATGGTGCTCGGCAGGTCGGAGCTGTAGTGCACGATGGACGCGCCTGCGCGCCGCAGGAAGCGAACCGTCGAAGGCCAAAGCATCTGCGCCTTGTCACACCAGACCAGGTCGTATGTATGACCTGGCGCGATGGCGCGAATTGTCGTGTTCAACCGCCACACCCGCGTTCCCACCAGGGTCCGCCAGCGCAGCCAGCGTCGCGCGCGGCCACCAAAGCTGGAGTAGGGCGTCAGGTCGAAGGGGATAACCTCGTGGTTGAGCCGTGCCAGGGCATCCATGCGGTGTCGACAGGTCCCGGACAGGTGGCCGATGTATAGGATCTTCACGATGTTACGAGCGAGGCTTTCACGTTCGGGAACAAGTTTGGCCCTGACTCAGGAAGCCAGACTGCCCTGGGGTGCCGCAGCGGGTTTTTGAGCATGGCCTCTGCCCCGGGTAAGGGGATAGGTGAGCCAGAAAATCAGCAGGTAGATGGCGACCGTTTGAGGGATGCCACGGGCGACGAGGCCCAGGATCGAGGGCAGTGAGCCGATGGCGTACAGGTGGAAGATCACATAGGTCTGAAAGACAAGCGCCGGGCTGATCACGATCAGGCTCCCTCGTTTGCCGATCAAGGACTGAAGTACCGTGAACGCGAGCAGATTCAAAGGAACGACGACGAGGAAGCTCAGCATGCCAAACAGGGCGAATACGTTGCTCACGACGGAGCCGAGTTTGTAACCCCCCAGGTAGACCCCGTACTCGAGGGTGACGACCAGATCGCCGAACGAGAATTTCCACTCGTCCTTGTCGAGGTCGGACCCGAGCATTCTGAGTGCGGGCGCGGGTAACGCGGCGAGGGTCTTGTTCACGGTGAAACGAGCGATCTCGTCCCGGAAATCCCCGTTGCGGATACCTTCGGGATGCAGCGTGTTGTCGATGTACTTGACGACGACAAGGCGGTTTAAAAACGGGTTGGCAATGTAATGTTCATCCTGGAAGCCGGAGCCTCGAGCCGCTTGCAGGATGAGTTCGAACTCCCGCAGTGCCCGTTTGTCCTGGAAGGCCTCCCAGGTCCTATCGACCAGTTCGGGGGTTGAATCAGTTGCTCTCGCCGAGCGCGCGATGAGCATGGCTGTGGAAAGGTCCTTGACCACGGGCGCCGCGAACAATGCGATGAGCACGCTGACCAAAACAAGGCCCCGATGCTCGCGCTTCAATTGCGCCTGGTCGCTGAGTACGAGAAACGAAGCGACGATGAGCACGGCGACAATACCCTCGACCATGCTGCCCCGGCTGTTGATCGCAATGGCGTAGGTGGCCAGCACCGGAAGGTACAGAAGAACCCAGGTGGGGTCACCGAACGGACGGCGTGTGCCTGCCTGATTGGCAGGGAGCATGGCGGGGATCAAAGGGATGAGAAGTGGCGCGAAGCAGAGGAACTCGAAGTAACTGATGACCTGAACAATCGTGCCGCCTTCCGCGGCACCCGATTCGACCAGGAAACGCCCTCGGGAGATCAGGCCAGCGGCAATGCCGACGAAACCCATGATCCAGAGTTGCGGGGGATTAGGTACACGGGTGAGCCCCAGCGGGGCGACGATGTGCGCATGGAACCATGCGCTGGTGGCCTGG
>JBMYTY010000086.1:0-6742 GCA_049604855.1 Gammaproteobacteria bacterium
GCGGTGGTGGACATGAACTACCGGGGCAGCACGGGTTATGGCCGCCGCTACCACGAAAAGCTCTACGGACAATGGGGCGAGGTGGACGTGGACGATTGCGTCAATGCCGTGCTGTGGCTTGCAGGGGACAACAAGGTCGACCCGAAGCGGGCCGCGATCCGCGGCGGCAGTGCCGGCGGCTACACGGTCCTCGCCGCCCTCGCCTTCCGCCGCTTCTTCGCCGCCGGGGCAAGCCACTACGGCATCGGTGACCTGGAGATCCTGGTACGGGACACCCACAAATTCGAGGCCCGTTACCTGGACCAGCTCATCGGTCCCTACCCGGAGCGGAAGAATCTGTACAAGGCCCGCTCGCCCCTGAACTCCGCCCACAAGCTGGAAGCGCCGGTGATTTTCTTCCAGGGTCTGGACGACAAGGTGGTACCGCCAAACCAGGCTGAATCCATGGTGAATGCACTCAAGGCCAAGGGCGTGCCCGTGGCCTATATGAGCTTCGAGGGGGAAGGCCATGGCTTCCGCAAGGCCGACACCATCGAGCGGGTATTGGAGTCCGAGCTGTATTTCTACGGGCGCATTTTCGGCTTTTTACCCGCAGATACCCTTCAGTCGGTGGAGATCATGAACCTGCCTGAACGCTGAATCCCCCCGATGCTTTGCCACGCGTCACCATTCCCGCCCCCCGACGACGTTTTGTGCCGGGTAAGCCTGGGCTAAGCTCCGCCCCCGTTTTCCCGCATCCAACACGAGTCCGCAGCATGGAAAATCAGGAAATCATCGACATGATCGAGTCCGGCATCGAAGGCGCGAAGGTCAGCGTCACCGGCGACGGTTCGCACTTCGACGCGGTGATCGTCGCGGCGGCCTTCGACGGCAAAAACACCCTCGCCCGCCAGCGCATGGTTTTCGCCAGCCTGGGCGACAGCATCACCAGTGGTCGACTGCACAATCTCAACATCAAGGCCCTGACCCCGGCCGAAGCTGGCGACGCCTGAGGCCCGCGCATGATTCTGAATGTGACATTCGACGGCGCGCGCTATCAGATCGGCGTGGAAGATCAGATGGTTTCCGACGCGGAACCCATGTTCAGCAAGATGGACGCGGACATGGCCGAGGGTTACCGCATGGGCGTGGAATACGTGGAAAGCCCCGACCACATGCAACGCGCCCAGATCGTGGCGGACAAGCTGGCCCGCGCCATCAGCCAGGAAAACGAATCCATGGCCATGGCCATGGCCGCCTACCTCATGAACCGCCTCCCCGGTGTGATCCATGTGGACATCGATAACACCGGGGATTTCGCCTCGACGCAGTTCTCGCGCGGCTGAAAAGCGGTCTCGGTTCAGGGCCAAACCCTGATCCTATCTGTAACGCAGGCTCGGTATCATGGTGGTTTATTCCATCAGCGTCCTGGCGTTCCAATGGCTCAGACCGATCCCGCGCACACCCCCGAAGCAAGCACCCCGGAGCATGCCGCCGACCCTACGAGCGACACCGCGCCAAGCACGGTACCGGCGTCCCCGGCAGCGGAGGAATTCGACCTCAGCAGCCCGGAGCTTTATCTCAACCGCGAGCTGACCTGGCTCGAATTCAACAAACGCGTCCTCCACGAAGCCGATGACGCGCGCAACCCGTTGCTCGAGCGGGTGAAGTTTCTCGCCATCGTCGGTTCGAACATGGACGAGTTCTTCATGAAACGGATCGGCGGCCTCAAACAGCAGGTGGCCGCGGGCATTACCGACCAGACCGTCGACGGTCGCACGCCCATGCAACAGATCGAGGAATGCATCGCGGTGGCGCGCGGCATCATGGCCGACCAGCTCAACATCCTCGACAGCCTCTGCACCGAGCTCAACGAAGCGGGCATCCGCATACTCAGACTCACGGAACTGAGCGAAGAGGACCGCGAGAAACTGCGCGAGCACTTCGTCAACAACATCTTCCCGATCCTCACGCCCCTGGCCATGGACCCGGGGCACCCCTTCCCCTTCATCTCCAATCTCACCCTCAACCTGTTGGTCACCATGCGCTTCCCCGGTGATGACGAGGGCGTGGCCCCGCTCATGGCGCGCTTGAAGGTGCCGGTCAGCGGGAAGACCTCCAACCGGCTGATTCGCCTCGGTTGGCGTGACGATCACAGCTTCGTCCTCCTCGAGGACCTGATCGAATCGAACCTGGACCTCCTGTTTCCCGGCATGGAGATCGGTTCCTGTGACCTGTTCCGCATCACCCGGAACGCCAACGTGGAGCGGGACGAGGAGACCGCCGACGACCTGTTGGCCATGATCGAGACCGAAGTACGCGAGCGCCATTTCGCGCCCATCGTGCGGCTTGAGGTACACAAGGGCATGGACCCGACCCGGCGCGGAATGCTGGCCGCGGAACTGCGACTCAACGAGGAACGCGACGTCATCGAACACGACGGCATGATCGCGCTGCGCGATCTGTTCGACCTGGCCTTTCTTGATATTCCGGAGCTGCACGACGCCCCGCATCACCCCATCGACCACGCCGGTTTCGGCAACGACTCACGCAACATCTTCCACCTGATCCGTAACAACGGCCCCTTCCTGCTCCAGCACCCCTACGAGAATTTCTCCACCAGCGTGGAACGCTTCCTGCGCATGGCCTCCCGGGACCCCAAGGTGCTGGCCATCAAGATGACGCTGTACCGCACCTCGGCCGAGGGCAAGATCATCGACTCCCTGGTGCAGGCCGCGCGCAACGGCAAGCAGGTGGCGGTGCTGGTGGAACTCAAGGCGCGCTTCGACGAGGCCGCCAATATCCGCTGGGCGCGGCGCCTGGAAAATGCCGGCATCCACGTGACCTACGGGCTGGTGGGTTTGAAAACCCATACCAAGATCGTCCTGGTCGTGCGCAAGGACTTCAACGGCATCCAGCGCTACGCCCACGTGGGCACCGGCAACTACCACGCGGGCACCGCGCGCCTGTACACCGACCTGGGGATACTGACCAACGACGCGGACATCGGGCAGGACCTGTCGGAACTGTTCAACTACCTGACCGGCTATTCACCGCCCCCCTCCTACCGCAAGGTGCTGGCCGCCCCCTACACCCTGAAGAAGGCCCTGATCGGAAAGATCGAGCGCGAGATCACCCACCATCAGGAGCACGGCAACGGCCACTGCCAGTTGAAGATGAATGCCCTGGAAGACGCGGACGTGACCCGTGCCCTGTACCGCGCCTGTCAGGCGGGGGTGAAAGTCGAGCTGATCGTGCGTGACACCTGTCGTTTCCGTCCCGGCATTCCGGGCTTGAGCGAGACGGGCAGCGTGATCTCCATCGTCGGCCGCTTCCTGGAGCACTCGCGCATCTTCTATTTCGCCAACAACGGCGAACCCGAGTACTACATCGGATCCGCCGACCTCATGAAGCGCAACCTCGAAAGCCGCGTCGAAGTGGTCGCCCCCGTCGAGGACCCCACCCTGCAGCAGGAACTGCGCATGATTCTGGATGCGCAACTGGGCGACCGGCGCGGCGCCTGGGACATGCAATCCGACGGCAGCTACGTGCAACGCATGCCCGCCGAGGGCGAATCCACGCGTAGCGCCCAGGACATGCTGGTCGAGGCCGCGCAGAAGCGCAGCAAGGCCGCGAAGAAGCACCAGGGCGCGCGCCTACGCAACCGACTGGCGCGCTATTTCCAGCGGCGCGCGGAGAGCACACAAAGCAGCTGAAACCCAGCCCACGAAAAAAGGCCCCGGATCGCTCCGGGGCCTTTTTCGTCTCCGATCCGCTGAGCGGATCGGTCAGCGCTCGCCGCGCAGGGCCGCGATACGCTGATCCAGCGGGGGGTGGGTGCTGAACAGGGCCGCGAGGCTGCTGCCACCGGTGTTGATACCCATGGCCGTCATCTGCTGCGGCAGGTGGCTGGGCTCGTGGGCGGCTTTTAGTCGTTCCAGGGCGGCGACCATCTTTTCCCGACCGGCCAGGGCGGCGCCACCGGCATCGGCACGGTATTCGCGCTGGCGGCTGAACCATGCGGTGATCATGCTGGCGAACAGGCCCAGGGTCATCTCCAGGGCAAACACCACGGCGATGTAACCGAACATGCCCAGGCCACCCTCGCCCTCATCGTTGCGCATGAAGCTGTCGATGAGATGGGCCACCACGCGGGCGATGAAGATCACGAAGGTGTTCACCACGCCCTGGATCAGGGTCAGGGTCACCATGTCGCCGTTGGCGACATGACTCACCTCGTGACCCAGGACGGCCTCGGCCTCGTCGCGGGACATATTGTTGAGCAGTCCGGTGCTGACGGCCACCAGGGAATTGTTCCGGGACGGGCCCGTGGCGAAGGCGTTGATTTCCGGCGAGTCATAGATGGCCACCTCGGGCATGGCGATACCGGCCTTCTCCGCCTGACGTCGCACGGTGTCCACCAACCAGACCTCCGTGGGATGGGAGGGCTGGGTGATGACCTGGGCCCCCACCGACTTTTTCGCCATCCACTTGGAAATCATGAGCGAGAAGAGACTACCGCCGAAACCGATCACGGCGGCAAAGATCAGCAGGGTGAGCAGATTGAGGTTCCCCGCCGGATCCACGTAGGGGCCGAAGATCGAAAACACGATTCCGGCAAGGACCAGGACCGCGAGGTTGGTCATGAGGAACAAGGCGATACGTTTCACGGTTCTCTCCACAAGAGAAGTTGGACTTGCCGTGAAGATGGAGTGCAAACGTTACGTATTCAAGGCACAAACCCTGGGAAAGCGGTGCCGCTGGATTACGGTTTGTTCATGTTCGGTTCATCTCAGCCGGAAGGCGGCCGCCTCCAACTCGTGACGGCGCAGGATATTGTAGAAATCCGTGCGGTTGCGCCCCGCCAGACGGGCCGCGCGGGAAACGTTACCTTCAGTCATCGCCAGCAGCCGGACGAGGTATTGGCGCTCGAAGGCCTTCACCGCCGCATCCAGGGGTTCGACCTTTTCCTCGCGGTGTTTCAGGGCCCGCTCCACCAGTTGGACCGAGATCACCGTTGAGGTGGACAGAACCACGCACTGTTCCACCACGTTTGCCAGTTGGCGCACATTCCCCGGCCAGTGGGCGGCCAACAGTCGATCCATGCCGGCGGAGGAAAAACGTCGGCGCGGCTCACCCATACGCTGGTGCACCTCCTCCAGAAAGTGCTCGACCAGAGACGGAATATCCTCACGCCGGTCGCGCAACGCGGGGGCTTCGATGGGCACCACGTTGAGTCGGTAATAAAGGTCTTCGCGAAACCCGCCCCGCCGAATGAGTTCCTCCAGGTCCACGTGGGAAGCGGTGACCACCCGGACGTCCACCGGGTACTCCTCCGTCGAGCCAACCGGTCGTACCCGACCATCCTGCAGCACCCTGAGCAGATGAACCTGAACCGACAGAGGCATATCACCGATTTCGTCGAGGAACAGGGTGCCCCCATCGGCTGCCTGAAACAGACCTTGGCGGGTGCGGGCGGCACCGGTGAACGCCCCCTTCATGTGACCGAAAAGCTCGGACTCCAGCAACTGCTCGGGCAAGGCACCACAGTTGATCGCGACGAAAGGCCGACCCCGGCGCGGACTGGCGTCATGGATCGCACGCGCGAGCAATTCCTTCCCCGTCCCCGATTCCCCCTCGATCATCACCGTGCTGTTGCCGCGTGCGGCACGGCGCACGCGCTCGAGCAGGCGGCTCATCACCGCGCCACGGTGAACAATGCCGGCGACCTCCATGATGTCGCGCTCGGAGCGCGCCGCATCGTCCGCCACCGCCCGCGACACCGCGGCCAACAGGGGCTCGCGCTTCAGCGGCTTGGTCTCGAAGCTGACCACGCCACGGTTCGTGGCATCCACCGCATCCGGTATTCCGGCGTTTCCGCTCACCATCATCACCGGCAGGGTCGGATCAAAGGCCTGGATGCGGTCCAACAATTCCATGCCATCCATGCCGGGCATGCTCAGGTCGGTAATCACCAACTCCGGATGGACAACATCCAACTGTTTCAGCGCTTCCCCGGCACTCCGCGCGGTGACCACCTGGTAGCCGTCCATCCGCAACCAGAGGCTGACCAACTCGGTCACATCCGGGTCGTCATCGACCACCAGAATCCGCGATCCACCCCGCTGGGCCTCAGGCGCGGCGCTCATTGCACGGTCCTGTCCCCGTCCTCGACCCCGGTTTCGCCCCTAGCCTCGACCCCGGCCGGTATATCGTCCGCCGTTGTCTCCTCTATACCCACGGCATGGAGCATGCGTTCGAGGACCCGGGAAAACTCGATGTAGGCCTTCTCAACGGCCCACGACCCATTCCCTTCCATCACCCCTCGGATCTGCGCTTCCAGGTAGGCACCGGCATCGCTGAGATTGTCGAAGCCGTAACTCCCCCCGGAGCCCGCCAATCTGTGAACGGACTCGCGCAAGGCGGCGACGGCGTCTTCATTGCTCCAATGGGAATCGCGACAGCCCTGAACCAGGGTATCTATCTCGGCGCGCTTTCCCGGCAGGGATGCGCGATAGCGTTCTTTGAGCGCGGCCAACTGGGACCTGAGTGCGGTATCAGCGTGCGTCATGGGCGTGTCAGTGTTGTTCCCGGCATGATCGGAATCGGCGGGCCGGGTTTCTTTTATATGGTGCCCGAGGCCGGACTTGAACCGGCACGGCCAAAAGGCCCGCGGATTTTAAATCCACTACGTCTACCAATTTCGTCACCCGGGCAAACATCTTTTATGAGGTTAGAATATTGAACTATTTGCGCTTTCTTT
>JBMYTY010000087.1:0-6732 GCA_049604855.1 Gammaproteobacteria bacterium
CCCGGCTTCCGGTGGCGCGAGCGGATCGGCCTGCCTTCCGCCGCGCAGTGGCTGGGGGTCGCGGGGTTCGGGATCGCGGTCTTCGCGCTCTGCGCCGGGCTTGTCCTGGCGCTCGTGACCGACATTGGCGGTTACGTCCAGGGTGGGAAACCAATCCCCCCGGCTGACGCGCTCGCGCTGCACCGCCGCGTCCACCGCTGACCGGGCGCTCTGAACCCGCTCATGGTTCGCCATGAGATCGCCCAACCATTCACCAATCTCGGCGGCTGACAGCGTTGCTGGACTCCATAAGAGTCCGGCCAAGGCCATTGAACGTAGGGACGCGGGCATGATCGGGAAGAGGGGGAACGAAACGTCCGGTGCCATCGATGAATGGAAAAGCCGGAATCATACCGGGTCCACCAAGCGGCTGATAACAACAGGCGCCTACACATGCCCCCGGGCGCCAGCTTGCGCGCACGCTATGCAGTGATCCGGTCCAGGCGATTACGCATATAGGCGTAATACAACACGGGGATCACCACCAGGGTGAGCAAGGTGGACACGAAAATACCGAAGATCAGCGATACGGCGAGGCCGGAGAAGATGGGATCGTCGAGTATGAACAAGGCGCCGATCATGGCCGCAAGCCCGGTGAGCACGATGGGTTTCGCCCGCACCGCGCCGGACCGGAGCACGGCCTGCTCGAAGTCCATGCCCTCCGCCACCTGCTGGTTGATGAAGTCCACCAACAGGATGGAATTACGCACGATGATGCCGGCCAGCGCGATCATGCCGATCATGGAGGTGGCGGTGAACTGGGCGCCCATGATGGCGTGACCGGGCATCACGCCGATGATGGTCATGGGAATGGGCGCCATGATGATCAGGGGTACCACGTAGGAGCGGAATTGCGCGACCACGAGCAGGTAGATGAGCACCAGGCCCACCGAATAGGCGATACCCATATCGCGGAAGGTCTCGAAGGTGACCTGCCATTCACCGTCCCACTTGACGGAGAAGCGGTACGGATTGTCGGGCTGGGTGAACAGGAACTGGGGCAGACCCAGGCCATCGACCCCGTCCCCAAGGGTGGCGAAGATGTCGAACATCCCGTAGAGGGGCGAGTCCAGATCACCGGCCATGTCGCCGGTCACGTAGACCACCGGAAGCATGTCCTTGTGGTGGATGGCCCTCTCCACCCGGTTCTCTTCCACCGTGACGATTTCCGACAGGGGAATGAGAACCTTGTCCGCCGAACGGACCTTCAGGGCCAGAACCGCGCGCAGATCGGATTTCTCCTGCACCGGCAACTCCATGCGCACGGGGATGGGGTACTTGAGGTGCTGTTCATGCAGGAATGTCACATCCTCACCGCGCAGGGCCGTGGTCAGGGCCTGGGCGACGGTCTGTTGATGCAGCCCGAACAAGGCGGCCTTCTGGCGATCCACGCGCAGGATGTAGCGCGGACTGAGCGCCTCCATGGTGTCGTCCACATCCACGATGTCGTCGGTGTTCTCGAACACGCCACGCACCTGGGTGGCAACCCGGGTCTGCCCCGAGTAGTCGATCCCGTAGATTTCCGCCACCAGGGGCGCCATGACGGGGGGCCCGGGCGGTACCTCGACGATCTTCACGTTGGCGTTGTGTCGACGACCGATCCGTTGCAGGGGTTCACGCACGGACCGGGCGACATCATGGGACTTGCGATCACGGTGGTGCTTGTCGACCAGGTTCACCTGGATATCGGCCACATTGGCGCCCTCACGCAGGTAATACTGACGCACGAGACCGTTGAAATTGATGGGAGAGGCCGTACCCACGTAGGCCTGGTAATCAGTCACCTCCGGGATGTCCTTGAGATAGTGGGTGAGATCCGAGACCACCCGTGCCGTTTGCTCCAGGGGCGTGCCCTCCGGCATGTCGATCACGACCTGGAACTCCGACTTGTTATCGAACGGCAGCATCTTCAAGACCACCAGCTTGACGCCCGCCAGCCCGACCGACAGGGCAATCAACAGTAACAGGATCACGACCATCCCACGTCGGCGCGGTGCCCCGGCATCACCGTTGAGCAGGGGCCCGACATGTCGCTTGAACACGGCCAAGAGGCGACCGCCATCTTCCTCCTCCGCATGGCCATGAGCGGAGTCAGCCTTACCCAGAAGCTTGAGCGCGAGCCATGGGGTGATGATGAAGGCGACTGCCAGGGAGATCATCATGCCCATGGAGGCATTGATGGGAATCGGACTCATGTAGGGCCCCATGAGCCCGGTCACGAAGGCCATCGGCAATAAAGCAGCAATCACGGTGAAGGTGGCCAGTATGGTCGGACCTCCGACCTCCTCGACCGCGTAGGGAATCGATTCGGCCAGGCTCTTGCCGTTCCCCATATGTCGATGAATGTTTTCCACCACGACGATGGCATCGTCCACCAGGATCCCGATGGAGAAGATCAGGGCGAACAGGGAAACGCGGTTGAGCGTGAAGCCCCATGCCCAGGAGGCAAAGAGTGTGAAGGCCAGGGTCACCACCACGGCCATGCCCACGATCAGCGCCTCCCGACGCCCGAGCGCGAGCAAGACCAGAACGACCACTGAAGCGGTGGCGAAGCCCAATTTGCTGATCAGTTTCTGGGCCTTGGCATCCGCGGTCGCACCGTAGTCCCGTGTCACCGTGACCTGCACGTTATCCGGGATGAAGGTGCCTTTGAGTTGCTCCACCCGCGATGAAACCTGGGATGCGATCTGCACCGCATTGGTCCCCGCCTTCTTCGCCACGGCGACGGTGACCGCGGGAAACTCGCCGTGCACATCGATGCCCTTGCTGCGCGCGGCGGGCCCCGTTCCGAACCAGGAATGCTGCTCGGGGTGATCATTTTCGAGCCGCACCTCGGCAACCTGGTTCAGATAAACCGGCGCACCATCGAAGACGGCGACCACCAGCTGTCCGACCTCCTCGGGCGTGGTCAGGAAGGCGCCCGCCTGCACCTGTATCTCCTCGTTATCCGCCACGACCGCACCGGCGGCCAGAGAACTGTTCGCGGAACGCAGACTGCCGCGCAGATCCTCCAGAGAGACGCCATAGCTGGCCAGACGTTGCGGGTCGAGACGCACGTGCACCACCCTATCAGGCCCTCCGACGGTATAGACGTCCCTGGTACCGGGCACTCGTTTCAGCTCCGACTCGATGGAGTGCGCGACCCGCTGCAACTGCCGGTTGGTGACCGCGTCGTCATCACTCCACAGGGTCAGGGTCACGATGGGTACATCATCAATCCCCTTCGGTTTGATGATGGGAGAGCCGACACCCAGGCTGGGGTGTACCCAGTCCTGCTTGGAATAAAGCGCGTTGTACAAACGCACGATGGCATCGGTACGCCCTTCACCAACACGAAACTGTACGGTCAGGACAGCCAAACCGGGACGTGATGAGGAATACACGTGCTTGATCCCGTCCAGCTCGGACAGGATCTGCTCCGCCGGGGTGCTGACCAATTGTTCCACCTCGACGGCCGTGGAGCCCGGGAACGGGATGAACACGTTCGCGAAGGTCACATTGATCTGCGGCTCCTCCTCGCGGGGCGTGATGAGGATGGCAAAGGTGCCCAGCAACAGGCCGATCAACGCCAGCAGAGGCGTGATCTCCGTGGTGAGAAAGGCGCGCGCCGTGCGCCCGGAGATACCGAGTTTGGGAGTGGCCACGACTACTGCACTTCCTTGCGGCGCACGCCCGCGGCGATGGGATCAAGGGCAATACGTTCGCCAGCACTCAGGCCGGCAAGCACTTCGATGGAGCCGTCCTCCAATACCTTGCCGAAACGGAGGAAACGCAAACGAACGTCGTCGTCCTCGCCGACCACGTACACACCGGTGATCTCGCCCCGACGGACGGCGGCCTCGGACGGAATAGCCAATGTCTGTCGGAAGCCGACCGCGAAACTCATTTTCACGTACATCCCCGGATACAGGCCGCTCACACTGGTCGGCAGGTAGGCGCGCACACGGAAACTATGGGTCACCGGGTTGGCGTAGGGGAAGAAGGTCAGCCGTTCGGCAACCGCCGCCGCCTTCTGCCCGGGAATGGTGACAGTCACCCGTCCGCTATCACGCACCAGGTTCACCAGGTCCTGGGGCACATCCGCCGCGACCCGCAGGTCCTCAAGAGAGATTCCCGTCATCAGGGGCGTTCCCGGTTGGGCGACCTCGCCTTCCTGCACGTGACGGGTACGCACGATGCCACTGTAGGGCGCGCGCACAACAGTGCGATCGAGCTGCTCGCGGGCCTGCCGGACCCCGGCCTCCGCGGCATCCAGACGTGCGCGGGCGGACTGGCGTGCCGCCGTCGCCTTGTCCATGCCCGACTCGGCGATGAGTTTTTCCTTGAACATCCTCTGTGCGCGCTTGTACTCGCTGTTGGCCTCGGTCCCGCGGGCCCGCGCCTCGGCCAGCCCGGCCTCCGCCTGACTGAGATTCGCCTTCTGTTCGGTATCGCTCAGGCGGAGCAAGACGGTGCCCTTGCGGACGTAGTCGTTCACGTCGAAGTAGATCTCGGCGATGGTGCCCGAAGTACGCGCCGACACGGTGGACTCCGTGACCGCTTCCACCACCCCATCCAGAACACGCAGCTCGGAGACCTCTTTGACCGCCACCGTATGCGTGGCGAATGACGACTCCGCCCGAAGCTCCGGGGTCATCAGCACCCACAGGCCCACCACCAACACCCGCACCGAGCGCGAGAAGACGATCTTGGAAAACATGGGCTTCCGGGCCTCCGGAGAAGATTAAAAAAACATTACGCCATATAGAGAAGACTAATAATTGTTCAATAAGCCCGGCATTGATAGACATCAAATACCCCAATCCACGGAAGTGCTTTGCCCGCGATGGGGCATGCACACAAAAAAGCCCCGCCGAAGCGGGGCTTTTTTGCGCGGCTCAATACCGCTCACGTCAGCTTAAGCATTGAACACATAAGCAGGACGGGTCGCGCGAACCAACATGGGCAGGACCATGAGGGCCAGGATCACATCGATGATCAAGGCCCATCCGATATACACACCCAGGGCCCAGGTATTGGCCAACTCCGTATTGACCAGCGGGATGAATGACCCAAGCAACACCACCACGGAGACGATGACCGCCGATCCCGTGGTACACAGGGTGTTTTTCAAGGCCTGTTGCCATTCACCGCCTGTCGCCTGCATCTCATCACGCAGCCGCGAGATCATGTAGATGCCGTAGTCGACCCCCAGCCCCATGGCGATACTCAGAGACACCTGGGTATGGAAGGCCAGGTTACCCGACCACTCCTGGATTGATGTGAAGTACCCCCCAAGGCCGTACTGTGAATACAGGGTGATCATCAGGATCACGATCAGAATCCCGGCGATCGGAAACGACCGGAACATGATGGCCGAGATGATGAAAATCGCCAGTGCCGTGGTCAGAGGGCTCTTCAACCACTCGGTCATGGCGACATCGCGAGTGGCCTCCGTGGCACCTAGGAAACCGCCCACTCCGGGAAGTGGATCGGAGGGATCTCCCGTGACATTGAATTCTTCGACCGTGTCACCACGCTCCAAGGTGATGGAGTCACCGTTCTTGAGGCCCACGTTCATCTTGGCGAATCCGGGCGAATCGGCATGCTCCATGAGGTAGTTCTGGATATCGCGGGTGACCTCGTGGGTTTTGACGGGATCCATGGTGTTCACGAAACCCATGACGATCCCTTCGTTCCATGTCTGGATGTCCACGAAGGAATCCAGGTCACCAACCCCCGTGTTAGCCTGCAACAGGCCGTTCCAACCCTGCACGATGTAGTTCGGGTCGGGCACGAACTCAGGGTCACCCGGGTCTTTGTAGAAATCCCAATGGGCTTTCATGTTGTCCACCGTGGGGATATGGAACAGCGCCGGATTGGGCTGTTCCCCGGGCGGGGTGTTCATGAGCATGTTCACCAGTTTGACGAACTGCACATAAGACCCGGTGAAGCCGATGGAGGGGTGCGCACGCAGCCAGTCCTCGAATTTCTCGAGATCCGCCAGAACATCGGCATCGTTGAAGATTCCGGGCACCGGGTCTTCATCCACGTCGTAACATTCGAAGTCCACCCGTTCGCCCTGCTTGTTATAGGCATCGGCGCCACAGGGAGGCTTGTTCGCCACCTTGCCGCGCACGGGAATGTTCACCGAAATGACGCCCGGCATGATGCGCCCCAACCCCTCCAGTTCCTGAATGGTGGATGAGTACTCTTTGAAAGCGGCCCTGGAGTAGTTAATGCCCTTCTCCACGCCGGGCATGATGTCGAACTCGGCGTTCTCGCCCGAGGCGACCTGAGAAATGCCCTTGGGCAATTGCGTGTAGTGCGTGGAAACCAGCATGACCACAATCACGAATCCCAGGGGGATCCATTTGCCCGGCCCCGCCAACATGCCGGCGATTACGTTGCCCACTTTCAGTTCCCAGCCACGTTCGCAGTGGGCCTCCACCTTCTTGGGCGGGAAGGTCACCATCAGCAGAGGGATCAGCGTGGTGGTGGTCAACAGCAGGGTCAGCATGCCGAACATGCCGAAGTAGGCGTAGGCCTTGTAGAAGGAAATATCCACCAGGCCCAGGGTCGCGAAGCCCACCATGTCCGTCACGATCGACAATGTGGCCGGAACAATCATGAAGGTGATCGCCTCCTCGGCCGCCGCCTCCACATCATCCCTGGTGGACAATTCCTGTAGGAATCGTCGTGTGATCTGTACCG
>JBMYTY010000088.1:0-6730 GCA_049604855.1 Gammaproteobacteria bacterium
CGCGAAGCGCACGCCTGTACACCAAACGCCATATCCCCGGCGCCATTCACCTGGATCTCAAATCCGACCTGACGGAAGCGAACATGCTGGCGGTCGTCGACAAGGACAAACCGGTCATTCTGTATGGCAACGGGGTACACTGCTCGCGGGGTTATAAAGCCGTGAACAAGGCCCTCGGCTTCGGATACACCCGGGTGTACTACTACCGAGTGGGGTTCCGGGACTGGCGCAAATCCGGTCATCCGATCACCACCGGCCCCACACCCTGACCGACCCCGATCCGGCGAATCAGAGGCCTTTTACGGGAATACCCCAGGGCCTTTTTTCCAACATGGATCAATCAATGCCCAGGCCGGATTAAGGACAATCACGCCGCTTTTTCCGATCCCGGTCGGACATCTCACTCTTACAACCAAAAACTCATACGCAATTCTGGGGGAAAACAATGAAAGCGCTACTGATCGCAGCGTCGCTGCTCCTACCTGGAGCCGCCATGGCCGCCGATGTCGCCAACGGACAACGACTCAGTGACACCTGCGCCGTCTGTCACGGTGTCTTCGGCCAAGGTGCCTCGGGCCAGTTGTCACCGCGCATCGCGGGCATGCCCAAGGACTACCTGGTCAAGGCCATCAAAGACTACGTCAAAGGTACCCGCCCGTACGCCCTGATGGTCTACACCTCGAAGCTTGATCAGTTCACCGATCAGGACATCGAGGATGTGGCCGAGTACTACGCCTCGCTCGACCTGCACAAGGATGCGGCCTTCAACATCAACGCCCTCATCGGCGATGCCAAGAAGGGCAATAAGATCTACCGCCGCAACTGCCGCAGTTGCCACGGCAAGGACGGCATGGGCGTGGAACGAAAAGAGGCGCCGCCGCTTGCGATCCAGCACCCGGAATACCTGTTCACGGTCATGGAAGGCTTCCGCACCAAGTTGCGTATCCACGACAACGATCCCGAGGATGACACCTTCGAGGACTTCAGCCACCAGGATTACTACGACATCACCGCCTATCTGGCGACCCTGGACGACGCCCAGATCGTGGACGGATACGCCTTCGTTCCGCCTCAGGTGAAGATGGCCAAGGCCGACGCCGAGCTGCGCGCCCGCCCCGCTTCCGTGCAGATCACCAGCATCCGCCAGACCGTCGTGAAGATGGCCCTGGAAGACGGCGTCACGCCTGAGCAGGCCGCCGCCGCCATGGAAGCCAAGGCCGAGGCCATCAAGCTGAAGAAAGTCGCCCGCCAGCGCGTGTCCCGTTTCCTCGAGCAAAAAGGCGTGGAGACTCCGCACCTGTCCATCTACCAGTTCTGCAACCCCATGGACGCTCGCGAAATGGTCATGGAGAACCCCGTGTTCTCCGCCTACATGCCTTGCCGCATCTCCGTGGTCGAGGACAAGGAAGGCAAACACTGGCTCATGATGTTGAACCTGGACATGCTCATCAACAGCCAGCTCCTGCCCGCCAAGGTCATCGAAACGGCCACCCGTGTGAACCAGCAGATGCTGGAAGTCATGGTTGCCGGCGCCAAGGGCAGCGCCGAATGATCTGACCGATTCCGGTCCTGATCAACGAAGCCCCCGGGGTCTCCCCCCGGGGGCTTTTTTGTTGGCGTCCCTCGGTGTTCATCACCGCATCCAGATCGCTCGTCGCCCCGTATGCAGGGAAACGCCGGCCGGAAATCCGCCTGAAAGCAGAACAGGCACCCACCGGTCTCATCAGCAGGACACCCGACGAGAACCATGCCTGAACACCCCTCCCCCCCACGCCCCGGAACCTTCGGCCTCATCGCGGCAGCCTTGATGGCATTTCTGGTCATCCAAGCAACGGCGCTCGCGGGCAACTACGACCATCCGCGCTGGTACAACGCAACGCACCTGAGCCGCGGCGCGCATCATTTGGCCCGCCTGCCTCACGCCTCCAGCATGTCCTGCGCTCGCCCCTACGCTGCCATGTACGGCGACGGTGCCCTCAACCTTTCGGTGTTCTTCGGCTTCAGCGAGCTGACTGAGAGCGACATTGTCGTCGACCCCTACAATGCCCGCGCCTTTCTTCAGCAGTTGCGGAAACCCTGCAGCGGCGGCCTCGCGGCCTGCGGTTTCCGATGGACCGAGCGCCCCGTCAGCGCGGATGCCCCCTTCGTTCTGACCCGCCTGCTGCAGGGCCCGAGCGGCCCTGTTCGGGCCCGGATCAAGCTCTACGACTCGGCGGTCGATGACGAGCTGGGGCGGATCCTCACACAGCTGCCCGAGGCACAGGAACGCAAGAGCGCACGGGTACAAGGACATTTCCTCCATGCCCTGGACCAGGAAGATGCCGTGCTCTACCTCGGTCACTCGCGGCTGGGCACCGGCCCCGGTTTCGGAGCTTTCGAGGCCTTCAGCAGCGACTGGTGGCAGGCCATGCTGTTCAACCCGGGGCGCAAGGCCATGGCGGACACGCTCCGGGAACGGTCGGATCCACTTCCCATGCTCGGCCTGTTCGCCTGCGATTCACGCAGCCACTATCACCGCTCCCTGCACCGCGCGTCGCCGGAGACCGCGCTGATCCTGTCCGACGACATCACCTACGTGGATGATGACAGCGTGCGCCTGTTCGCGACGCTGAACGCCATCCTCGCCCGACAGTGCGAACCGGCCGTCACCACGGCACTTCAGTCTGACGGTGATAATGCGACCTACCACCTCCCCGGCTGGTTTGAACCCATACCCCCGCTCCCGGCAAAGGCCCCGCCCCCCTTCCCCGACCTGGCCTGGGGCGCGGCGGACTGAACCCGCATGGCCACCATCATCACCCATGCCCTCGTTGCGGTTGCCGTGGTCGGCGCGCTCGGGCCACGCCGTCCGCGGACGGGACTGTTCGTGGCGGGCATGGCCCTGGCCATGGCGCCGGATCTGGACGTGCTGGGCTTTCCCCTGGGTATCGAATACTCCGCTCCCTGGGGTCACCGGGGCCTGACGCACTCCCTACTGTTCGCACTGCTCATCGGAAGCCTCAGTGCGCTCGTGCTCTGCCGATCACCCACGGGAGCAGGTCCCCCGGCGAATCCGCGGGGCCAGTGTGCGCACCTGGCCCTGATCCTGAGCGTCTGCATGGCCAGCCATGGGTTGCTCGACATGCTCACCAACGGCGGATTGGGCGTGGCCCTGTTTGCCCCCTTCGATCCGGGGCGGATGTTTTTCGCCGTAAACCCGCTTCAGGTCTCGCCCATCGGGTTTCACGGCTGGTCCCTGGAACGCACCTGGGCCATCGCCAGGAGTGAACTGCTCTGGGTGGGTCTGCCCGCCCTGGCCGTGGCCGTCACCATCCGACTGATGCGACGACGCGTATTCGGGCGCTGACGCACGCCCCCGTCCGCCCTTGAAGCGTATTGCCCCCTCGCCCGCGCGTACGGTGGAGAACAGGAGATCAAAAGCTCAGATCAGTCGTTCGCGGGACTGTCCATTTCAGATGCCGCCGCCGACGCCCGACTGAGAAACAAGGTCCGTTCCTCACGCAGAAGCGCCACCAGGGCCGCGTTCGATTCCGCATCAGGCTCCTCCTCCACACGCCCACGAAGGGCGTCAACCAGCCCCCACATGCGACGCGCTCCGATACTGCGACAGGCCCCATCCCAGGTGTGGATATGCTTGCGCAACAGACCCCGATCACCTGCGGCCAGGGCCTGCGCGATGGCATCGATCAGATCATCGGTCTGGTCCGCGAACACCCCGACCAGGTCCACGTAGCCCGCCCCGAGCAGCTCACGCAACTGCGTGAGACGCCGTGCATCCACCGGATCGAGCTCCGCGGATGGCACCGCGTCGGGCGCCTTGCTCTTCAGGGATTGGGTCTCCCGGTCCGCGCCGACCTCCGTGGGGCGAGCGCGCGCCCAACGGCCGATCATCTCGCGCAGGTCGTCGATATCGATGGGCTTGGTGATGCAATGGTCCATGCCACAGGCCAGCATCCGCTCCTGAATGGTATCGGGCGCATACCCCGTCGCGGCGATGATGGGCACCGGTGCACGCCCCAACTCCCCTTCCACCCGGCGGATCGTCTCCGCTGCCTCGAACCCATCCATGCGCGGCATCTCGCAATCGAGCAGCATGAGGTCGAAATCCGTCTTCTCGGCGGCCGCCACGGCCTCCAGGCCGTCCGCGCAGATCTCGCAGCTACAGCCCATCTGGGCAAGCATCTCGGCAATCACCGTCTGGTTGATGCCGTCGTCCTCCGCCACCAGCACATGCACCCCTTCAAAGCTCAAACCCTCCTCGGGCCCCTGCTCTTCCAAGGGCGCGCGCAGCCCCAGGGCACGCTCCACCCCGGCGCGCAGCTTCGCCGGGGTGAGCGGCGCCTCCACGCATTGCGGTTCAGCGCGCATATCCAGATCCCCTCCGGCCAGCGCCCAGATCGCCAGGTTTGGCGTCGCGCCGTCGCCTACGCTGTCGCCTACGCCGTCGGTACAGGCGGCCTCCCCCGCCAAACCCTCCGGAAAGCCGTGCTGATCACCCGAGATCAACAGCGAATACCCTCTGACCGAGTCCCGCGCCTCACTACCCGCCATACGCCTCGCCGCATGCGTCACCGCCAATCCCCATTGCTGGAGCTGACGGCCCAGGGTCGCCCGGGCATTGGCGTCGGCTTCGACCAGCAGGACCCGGTACGAGGCCAGATCGGCTACCGGTTCGCGGGTGGCCGGAGCCTCCGCCGCCTGGGCCAGTCGCGCCGTAAACCAGAATCGGCTGCCTTTGCCCACCCGGCTCTCAAGACCGACCTCGCCCTCCATCAGCTGCACCAACTGCTTGGCGATGCTCAAGCCAAGGCCTGAACCCGCCGGACCACCCCGACCGGTGAAATTCGCCTGAACGTAGGGATCGAAAAGCTCCGATTGAATCTCCTCCGGGATTCCGGGGCCGGTATCGCGCACGTCGAAATGCAGGCGGACATAGGGGCCGACATCGCTCTTGCGGGTGATGCGCAACACCACCGACCCCGCCTCCGTGAACTTGATGGCATTACCGATCAGGTTGACCAGCACCCGGCGTAGGCGCTGAGCATCACCGCGCAGATCAACGGGCACATCCTCATCGATGCTGACCACCAGCTTGATGCGCTTTTCCTCCACGCTGGCGGTGAAAATCCGCGTGGCATCCTCCGTCAGATCTACCAGCGAAAAATCATCGTGCACCAGGGTCAGCTTGCCCGCACCCATGCGCGAGTAATCGAGAATCTCGTTGATCACCGCGAGCAAGGCCTTACCCGAGGCGGAAATGGAACCGAGAAAGCGCCGCTCGGTGGCGTCGGCGGCATTGCGCTGCAGTATCTGCGCCATTCCCAGGATGCCGTTCAGCGGCGTCCTGATCTCATGACTCATACGCGCGAAGAACTCGGTGATCGCCTGATTGCGCTCCTGCACCTGGCGCGCCAGATGGTCCTTCTCGATGGCCAGCTGCACCGACTGCCACAAGGTACTGCTGTAGCGGCGGCTGGTGATGTAGGCGGTGGACATGTAGATGACCGAAAGCGTCGCCGTGAGCACGAACATCCGCTCGCCGGAGAACAGGAACCACACCGTGATCGGCCCCATGGCCAGCAACATGAAGCGCGTGAAACAGTGGGCATACACGCCCAGGGTCGCCATGGAGGCCCCCAGGGCCCCGGCCACGATCATGTTGGCGATGATGGGATAGATCGGATCGGGCGTGTGGATGGTGAGCAGCGTACCCACCCCCCAGAACAAGCCGCTCACCGTCCCCATGATGCAGGACCGACGCAGGGCACGCGCATCCGCCGGGCGTTTGTTGACCCGGAAATCCACCCAGATCGCGGCGCGCACCAACAGGCTGAACACGAAGGCGCCGTACCAGATGGAAAGATGCAGATGCGACACCCCGGGCCACAGCAGGGCGATGTAGGCCCCACCACTGGCTAGGTTGCCCAACACCGCGAACGGAATCTGCTCATAGAACAGGCGCACACGCTGGGCCTGTACCGGGTCAGCCAGATCCGCGGTCGGCCGCCCGACTTGCGGCGGCTCGGCCCGTGATTCGTCTTTATCAGGATTCCGATCCATGACGGCGCTCAGGTGGACCCTTCCATGGACGATGTTGTTATCACTCTCCCCGCCCCGGTGTGCTCAGCCGGAAAGCATCCTTTCCTGTTCAACCGGCAGGCCCCCAACCCGGGCCCCGCGACTCTACCCGACCGCCGGAGCCCCGGCCAACCGGCACAAGGTTTTATCACCCGCGTCCGGCCGTGTTCCGTCATTGCACCGCACCCCGCACTCCAACCAGGGCTGTTTCAGATCCGCATGGGATTCAGATCACCCATCCCGGAATCAGGGCGCTTCCATGAAACGGACCGAATCTTCCAACGCCCGCGCTCAGGAACGTTTGGGGCAGGGAACGTTTTTGCGCCAGCAAAAATGAGCCACGGGTCAAACGTCCCTTGCAGCGTATGGTTGGGCGGCAACTGGCTCCTCCCATGGAAACCCAGACGGGGAAACCGCTTCATCCAGCAATACCGAGAAACAGCGCTAGCGACCTATCGATTTGAAGCATTTCTTCCTGACCTAGCACGCCCACCTTTTGCCCAATCTTCTCGCGTTGGATTGTCATGGGCTTGTCCACCATCACCTGCGAGCGCTTTCTGAGGCCGTTCTCAGCGTTTGGGTCTAGAGAAATTCTTAACAGAGGCGCTTCGGTGAGTTCGCTTGTTACCGGAAGGATTGTCACCGTCGCGGT
>JBMYTY010000089.1:0-6702 GCA_049604855.1 Gammaproteobacteria bacterium
CAAGTTCTGCGTGGACTTCCCTTACCTGCTCAACATGATCCAGGGCTCGTTCATGTCCCGGCGCAATTCCATCGTGGTGCCGGGTGGCAAGATGGGCTTCGCCATGGAGATCATCTTCGCGCCCATCATTCACCGCATGATCGAGGAATCCCGCAACGCCTGACCGGCATCGGGTTTATATCCTTGGGAACGGGGGCCATGATGGCCCCCGTTTTCGTTCAGGCCCGCTCATCCCATGCACCGCTTTCTGCTCGGACACAACGATGCCCCGGATTGGCGGACCTCGGTCCACCAATGCCTGGAACAGCTCGGCCCGGTCCCCCCGGATGCCAACCTGGGCTTTCTCTATCTGTCCGACCACCACGGCGCGGATGCTGAGGCCATCGTCGAGTTATTACGGCTGCAAACCGGGGTCAGCCACTGGACCGGAACGGTTGGCATGGGGGTCATCGCCACGGGCACCGAGTACTACGATGGCCCCGCCCTCTCGATATTGATCGGTGCTTTTGAGCCCGACTCCTTTCGCTGTTTCCACAGCGGAGGCCGGGACCTGAAGCCATTGACCGAGGGCGAGGCCGAGTGGCTGTCGGGCAGCTCACAGCATTTCGCGGTGGTACATGGCGACCCCCGCAACATGGCGGTTCCCCTGATGATTGAGGCCATGGGCTCGGAAATCCCCGGCGGGTTCAGCGTGGGTGGACTGGCCTCCTCGAACACCGACCATTTCCCGCTCATAGCAGGCACGGTGGCCTCCGCCGGACTGTCCGGCGTGGTATTCAACGAGAGCACCCAGGTCAGCACCGCGCTCACCCAGGGCTGCTCCCCCATCAGCGCCCCCGTGGAGGTCACGGAGAGCCTGAAGAACATACTGGTGACCCTGGGTGGACGACCGGCGCTGGAGGTGATGAAAGAGGCCATGGGCGAGATGCTTGCCCGTGATCTGAACAAGGCCGCCGGATACATCTTCGCCGGACTTCCCGTCGAGGGTTCGGACACCGGTGATTACATGGTCCGCAACCTGGTCGGGGTCGATCCAGACAACGGCCTGGTGGCCATCGGAGAAACCATCGAGACCGGCCGCAACGTCATGTTCTGCCGCCGCGATGGTCAGACCGCGCAGGACGACCTGCTGCGCATGATTCAGGATATCCGCAAACGTGCGGGCGAACGCCCCATCCGCGGGGGTCTGTATTTTTCCTGCCTGGGTCGCGGGCGTCACATGTTCGGTGAGGCCTCCCGCGAGCTGGGCATCATTCAGCAAGAGCTGGGCGACGTGCCCATCGCCGGATTCTTCGCCAACGGCGAGATCAGCCACAGCAGGCTGTATGGCTTCACGGGTGTACTCACGCTCTTTCACTGATCGCCCCAGGCCCGCGACCGGTATCTCGGCGCGGCAAAATGTCGACGCATTCGGCATGCTCTCCACGGTTCACCCCGAATTCCGTTCCAGCGTTCACAGGTACCCCCATGGAATACCGCCCCCTCGGCACCACGCCTCTCAAGGTTTCCGTCATCTGCCTGGGCACCATGACCTGGGGCCAGCAGAACACGGAGGCCGAGGCACATAGCCAATTGGACCTCGCCGTGGAGCGTGGCATCAATTTCGTCGATACGGCCGAGCTCTACTCGGTACCGGCGAAAGCGGAGACCCAGGGCCGGACCGAGGAGTGCATCGGAACCTGGCTCGCGAAGACCGGCAGGCGCGACGACATCATCCTCGCGTCCAAGGTCGCGGGTCCCGGACCGGGCTGGGTGGACCACATCCGGGGCGGACCCCGTCTCGACCGCGATCATATCCAACGGGCGGTGGATGCCAGCCTTGAGCGGCTACGTACCGATTACCTGGACCTTTACCAGGTCCATTGGCCCGAACGGGAGACCAACTATTTCGGCAAGCTGGGCTATCGGCATGACCCTTCCCTGGACGGGACCCCCATCGAGGAGACCCTGGAGGCCCTGCAGGGGCTGGTGGAGCAGGGCAAGGTCCGCCATATCGGCCTGTCCAATGAAACGCCCTGGGGAGTCGCGCGTTACCTTGAGGTTGCCAAGGAGAAGGGTTGGCCCCGCATCCAGTCCGTCCAGAATCCCTACAGCCTGCTTAACAGGACGTTTGAAGTCGGGCTCGCGGAATTCGCCCACCGCGAACGGACCGGCCTGCTCGCCTATTCCCCTCTCGCCTTCGGGGTCCTGTCCGGCAAATACCTGGACGGCGGAGGGCCCCGAGACCGGCTCACGCTGTTCCCCAAGTTCGATCGTTACAGCAACGAGCAGGCGGTCGCGGCCACGAGGGCCTACGTGGCGCTTGCACGGGAGCACGGGCTGGATCCGGCCCGTATGGCCCTGGCTTTCGTTAACAGTCGCCCCTTCCTCACCAGCAACATCATCGGGGCAACCACCATCGAGCAGCTTGAGAGCAATATCGCCAGCGCGGAACTGGTGTTGGGCGACGAGGTGCTCGAGGGCATCGAGGCGATCCACACGCGGCAGCCCAACCCCAGCCCCTGATCCCGCCCAGCGTCGGGTTCACCCTTCCAACATGGTCGGATACGGGCTAGATAACCCTGAGGCAGGCACACAGGCGCCGCCCCGGACGAATCGCATCCTCAATCGGCGTCGCGGATCAACCAGCAGCGATGGATCTTCTGGTTACGTTTGAAATCCTCACCGATGGTGGCACGGGTGATGTCCTTCACGGACGCCCCGTCCAGTGCGGCCTCATCCAGGCGAAAACGCCGGAAATTGTTGGAGAAGATCAACTCCCCCCCGGGATTCAACAACGCCAGGGCGGAACGGATCATCAACCCATGGTCCCTTTGCACATCGAGTACGCCCTCCATGCGCTTGGAGTTGGAGAAGGTGGGCGGATCCATGAAGATCAGGTCGAAGCGCTCGTCTATGTCCTTGGCATTGGCCAGCCAATCCATGCAATCGGCGCGCTCCAGACGATGTGATCCGTTGCTGATCCCCCCGCTGCTGATCCCCCCATCCCTGATCGCCCCATCCCTGATCCCGTTGAGTCGATAGTTTTCAGCGGCCCAATCCAGATAGGTCTGTGACATGTCCAGGGACAGGCTGCCAGTCGCGCCCCCCAATGCGGCATGCACACTGGCTGTCGCGGTGTAGCAGAACAGGTTCAGAAAGCGCTTTCCCGCGGCTTTCTCGCGAATCATGGCTCGAACCGGGCGATGGTCCAGGAACAGACCCGTATCGAGATAGTCGCGGAGATTCACCCGCAACAGGGCCGGGCCCTCGCGGACCTGGTGGAAATGCCCGCGCTGATCCACGCGCTGGTATTGCTCCTTGCCCTTCTGCTGCTGGCGACGTTTGAAGGACACGGCTGATCGTGGCAGGTCCAGGACCCGGGCCACCGCGCCGACCGCGGCCAGGCGGCGTCGTTCAGCCTTGTCAGGGTCGATCTTGGAAGGCGCCTGGTACTCCTGCACATGGACCCACTGTCGGCCTTCGTCCTCCCCCGCGCCCGTGTACAGGTCAACGGCGAAGGCGAACTCGGGCAGATCGGAATCGTACAGGCGATAGCACCCGACATCCTCGCGTCGTGCCCAGCGCGCCAAGTGCTTGAGATTCTTTCGCAGGCGGTTGGCGAACATCTCCGCCTCAGGGCCCAATGCCTCCTGGCTTTCCGGTCGCACGTCATACATGAGTAGACGACAGGCAATCGGGCCGTTCCAGAAATCGTAGCCCCGGTCGGCGGCGGTACCGATATAGGTGGCGAGATCGGGATTACCCGTGAACAGCGCCCCCCGCCAAGCGGGGAGCGCCTGAAGAAGATCACCGAGCACCGTGTACAGGCCGCTCAGTTCCCTCTCGTCGCCCAGGCGTTCGCCATAGGGCGGGTTGGTGATCAGCAGGCCCTGCTCCGGAAGGTCCTTGGGAGGTTTGGCGGACAGGTGGCCGTGGCGGAAGCGGATATGCTCGGCAACATCGGCACGCAAGGCATTGGCGGCGGCGTCGCTCAACACACGGGTGTCCTTGTCGGAACCCAGCAGGACGGGCATTTCACGCAGACCCGCCTCCCGACGCGTCTGCGCGTCCCGGGTAAGCGCGGCCCAGGCCCCGGCGTCATGGCCCAGCCATTCGCTGAATCCGAAACGACGCCGCAAAAGCCCGGGAGCCACATCCCCCGCCATCAGCGCGGCTTCGATGAGCAGGGTTCCGGAGCCACACAAGGGGTCATAAAGCCCCCGCTCAGCCCCCTCGCGCGCGCACCATCCCGCGCGCATCAGGAGCGCGGCGGCCAGGTTCTCCTTGAGCGGGGCCTCCCCCGCCTGGGTCCGGTAACCGCGTCGGTGCAGTGAGCCTCCGGACAGGTCCAGGGACAAACGGGCCCGGTCATTACGTACGTGCAGGTTCAGAGCAATATCGGGTGACTCGGTATCCACCGAGGGCCTGATGCCGGTGCGCTCGCGAAACCGATCACAGATGCCGTCCTTGACCTTGAGCGCGGCATATTTCGTGTGGCTCAGGATACGACCGCCCGAGGTGCAATCGACGGCAAGTGTCCCCTGCTCAGTCATGTGCGCCTCCCAGGGGAGACTCATCACCCATTCGTGCAAAGCTTCGGGTGAAGCGACCCGCGCCTCGTACAAGGGCATCAATACCCGGTTCGCGAGGCGGGACCAGAGGCAGACGCGGTAGGCATCGACCAGTGCACCTTCGAAGCTCAGGGCCGCCGGTCCCTGGGCTTGAGCCTTGATACCCAGGCCGCGCAGCTCGGTACGCAGGACATCCGTCACCGCCTTGGGTGCGGTGACGACAAACGGCCCGTTCAGGGGGATTGGTTCGTCAACACCGGTCACCGCAGTGTGTTGATGAAATGAATCAGATTGACCAGGGTGGACCAGTCGCGCCCCTTGAACGTGAACACCAGGCGATGAAGGTCGTTCAATCCGGGCTCGTCGCCTTCGTCATCGTGCGCTGACTCAATCCGGAATCCGTTTTCGGTCAGTTCGCCCCAGCGCTCATGCATCTCCATCAGCGCGGGCGGCTCCGGGGCGATGTGCATGCGCATGCGCACGCAGCCGTCCACGATGCGGGTGGAATGATAGTTCCGGTAGAAACCGGCGATTTGGCTGACCGCCTCCTCGACATCACGACAGGGGCGCAGCAGCTGACGGTCGGCCTCGGACACGAAACCGGATTCGATGAGCTGGCGCTCGACCACGTCGAGTAGTTCATCCCAGTAGCCGCTGGCGTCTGTGTCCATGAGCAACATGGGAACCAAGGGTGTCTTTCCGGTCTGCATCAGGGTCAACAATTCGAAGGTCTCATCGAGGGTTCCGAACCCGCCGGGAAATACCACCAATGCATCGGCTTCCTTGGCGAAAAACAGCTTCCGCACGAAGAAGAAGCGGAAACTGAGCAGGTGATCGGTTTCCGCCACCACCGGGTTCGCTGCCTGCTCGTAAGGCAGATGGATGTTGAACCCCAGGCTGTCCCGCTCGCCCGCGCCCTCATGGGCCGCTGCCATCACGCCACCACCCGCCCCGGTGATCACCATGAATCCGGCTTCGGCGAGACCTTTGCCCAAATCACGGGCCAATGCGTATTCAGGGGAGGTCGACGGGGTACGCGCGGATCCGAATACGGTCACCTTGCGGCGGTGGCGATGGGGTTGCAGCTTGCGAAATCCCTGCGCCATATCCATGAGCGCCATCTGGGTCAGGCGGATGTCCCAACGGTCGGGCCCCGCCGCAATCAGGTCGCGAATGGCATCGAGCAACAGGCGGTTCCGTTCTTCCGGATTAAGCCAGTTGTCCGCATCTATGGGTGGGGGTGCATCGCCATTGAGCTCGGCTCGCAGAGCCAGCTCCCAATGGCGGTCAAATAAATTATCCATCGCGTTTCAGCTCGACAGCCTGCGCCAATACTCGGGTCGCCAGTAGTAAAGCACGGTCGGATCGTCGACGGGATAGGAATCGGCATAGGCCGTGCCCCGCATGGGTTGTTCGAGGTTGTCCTGCCGCGCGTCAACGCGACGCCACCGCGGGTCGCGGCTGTCCATCTCGTTGGGGCTTCGCACCTGGTCGAGGTAGCGACGGTTTGAGGCACCGAAGGCCTCGAAATTAGCCTGCGCCTCGATCAGCGATTGGGGGTTGGCACTGCCGGGCATTTCGGCGAATCGAAGCTGGCTCATGTCGTCCTCCCAGGCGCAGATGGGGCAGACACCGTGATGCCCCGGGGGAAGATCGAACACGCGGTAACCGCAGCAGGGACAGGGAAAGATCTCGTCGAACTCGTAATTCATATCGAACCGGTGCGGGGCCATGCATCGACCGCGGTAATCAACGCGGGCGCCTTTCCGGAATACCTTGCGCGGCTTTTGGCAAAAGAAAAAGGCGGGGGTTCACACCCCCGCCTTTCCCTACGAATACGAATCGCCGGGGCGACTCGTCAGGTCCGAGCGCTCCTGATCAGGAGATTTTCGGATCCAGCTCGCCGGAGACATAACGCGCGGTCATGGCGTCCAGGCTCAGGGCCTTCATCTTGGAAGCGTTGCCAGCGGTGCCAAAGGCCTCGTAGCGGGCAACACAGATGTCCTTCATACCCTGGGTGGCGGCGGCGAAGTACTTGCGCGGGTCGAAGTTGGACTTGTTCTCGTGCAGGTGCTTGCGGATGGCACCGGTGGAGGCCATGCGCAGGTCGGTGTCGATGTTGACCTTGCGAACGCCGTTCTTGATGCCT
>JBMYTY010000090.1:0-6602 GCA_049604855.1 Gammaproteobacteria bacterium
AATGGTGTCGACACGTCGCGTCGGGCTGTTGATCAGCGTGCTGGTCCTGGCCGGATGCGCGAACGAACATGGTCTTGCGCCCGTGGATTTCCGCGGCGAAAAAGGCAGCGGCGGCGATGTCTGGCGTGAGCCGGTGGTGTCTGGGGCGTCCCATAAGGTGGTGCGCGGTGACACGCTCTATTCCATTGCCTTCCAGCACAATCTCAATTACCAGGAACTTGCCGCGTGGAACGGGATCGGGCCTCCTTATCTGATTCGTGTTGGTGAGGTGCTGCGTTTGAGCCGGGGCGGCGCGGCGGCTCGATCCGGTGGCGGGAGCGGTGCCAGCGCCCAGGCGTCCGCCGCCGGTTCGGTATCGAAGTCGACCACGAAGCGATCGAGTGCGGCGTCTGGCACCAAGAACAAGCCCGCGTCGGCTACGAGTAGCGTTGCGCGCACGCCGGGCACGTCGCGATCAGCGAGTTCAGGGGTGCCCCGTGGCACGGGCCCCGTGAGCTGGCGATGGCCGACCTCGGGGCGTGTCATCCGGGGCTTCAGTCGAAAGGACATTGCCAAGAAAGGCATCGGAATCGCCGGTAAGGCAGGGCAGAAGATCACCGCCGCCGGAGCGGGAAAGGTGGTGTATGCGGGCAGTGGCCTCGTGGGCTATGGCAAACTGCTCATCATCAAGCACAACAGCGCCTACCTGAGTGCCTACGCCCACAACAACAAATTGCTGGTGAGCGAGGGCGCATGGGTCAAACGTGGTCAGGCGATCGCCGAGATGGGCAGCAGCGGGACGTCGAGACCGATGCTGCACTTTGAAATCAGAAAACACGGCAAACCGGTCAACCCGCTCAGGTACCTGCCAAAAAGGTAGTGAGACCGACGTAAGGGGCAGGCGAAGGCGGGTTGGCGGGAGAGAGGAGAAGGCATGGCAAAGACCGATGGTCCTCGAAAGCAAGGTATCGCCGATAAATCGGGAGGTGACAAGCCCGGCGCCGGTATAGCGACGGACGCGCGGTCTGATGTGGGTACGGCCCCGGAAGCGGGAAATGTCGGCCGTACCGGGGGGGAGGCCTTTCAAGCGGGTGAGTTTTCGGAAGGGGAACTCGACGCCACCCGTCTTTACCTCAATGAGATCGGGTTCTCGCCCCTTCTGAGCGCCGAGGAGGAGGTTCATTTCGGCCGCTTGGCGCGCAAGGGCGAGGAGGCCGCGCGTTGCCGGATGATCGTGTCCAACCTGCGGCTGGTGGTCAAAATCTCCCGCCGGTACCTCAATCGGGGCTTGCCCTTGCTGGATTTGATCGAGGAAGGAAACCTGGGCCTGATGCGTGCGGTTGAGAAGTTCGACCCGGAAAAGGGGTTCAGATTCTCCACCTATGCGACCTGGTGGATTCGTCAGACCATCGAGCGGGCGATCATGAATCAGACCCGGACGATCAGGTTGCCGGTTCACATCATCAAGGAGATCAACATCTACCTGCGCGCGGCCCGTCACCTGGCGCAGACTCTGGACCACGACCCCCGGCCGGACGAGATAGCCGAAATGCTGGACAAGCCGGTGGACGAGGTGAAACGCATGTTGGGCCTTAACGAGCGCACCTGTTCCGTGGATCGGCCCCTGGGCGAGGATGGTGATCGCTCCCTGTTGGATACCATCGCGGACGAACGCAGCCTCGACCCCGCGAACCTGCTGCAGGACGAGACGGTGCACAATTACCTGGACGGATGGTTGGATCAGCTGCCGGACAAGCAGCGCGAAGTGGTTGAGCGCCGCTATGGGCTGCGCGGTCGGGAACGTGCCACCTTGGAACAGGTCGGCGTCGAGATCGGGGTGACGCGCGAGCGCGTCCGGCAGATTCAGATGGATGCCTTGCGACGGCTTCGCGTGATCATGGAACGTGATGGTGTGAGTGCCGACGCCCTGATCACCTGAATTAGGGTCGGCCCCGGGCGATCAATCAGATCATCATCAGTCCCGCCGCGACCTGGCGATCCTCCGAGTACAGGATGTTGTAGGTGCGACAGGCCGCCGCGGTGTCCATGAATTCGATGGTCAGGCCAGCGGCCAGAATGTCGCGCATCAGATCCGGTCGGGGGAAGACCTGACGCGAGCCGGTGCCGATCAATAAGACGTCCGCATCCAGAGCGGAGATCATTCGGACATGGTCCATGGTCAATTCATCCATGGAGCCGGGGGGCCATCGGTCGACGATTTCGCCCGGTGACAGGATGAAAGACCGGGTAAAGGTGTTCAGCCCCACGATGAGCTTTCCCGGTTCGTAGGCCCGCACCACGTTGGCGTTGGGATTATTCTGTTCCAGGGTCAACTTCATGGGTGTCCACTCGATGGGGGCAATGGGGCGCGGGCGGGTTCCGGCCCGGTTGACCTGAGAGGGGGGTGGGTGTGGTCAATGCGTCGGATGAAGGTCGAGACCTGACGGCGTTTCGCATCAATGCTCTGGAACCGCGTGAACGATGTAGTTCACGTCGACCTTGTCACTCAGGGCGAAGCGTCGCGTCACCGGGTTGTAACTCATGCCGGCGATGTGGGAGAAGCGAAGGCCCGCTTCGCGACACCAGGTTTCGAGTTCGGATGGGCGGATGAAGGCCGCGTAGTCATGCGTGCCACGGGGCAGCATGTTCATGAGGTACTCGGCGCCGACCACCGCCAGGGCATAGGCCTTGGCATTGCGGTTGATGGTCGAGAAGAAAACATGTCCATCGGGTTTCACCAGGGTGGCGCAGGCGCGGATCACGGAGGACGGATCCGGCACGTGCTCCAGCATCTCGAGGCAGGCCACCACGTCGTATGACGCGGGATTCTCCGCCGCGTGGGCTTCGGCGGTCGTCAAGCGGTAGTCCACCTCGATCTTGCTCTCCAGGGCGTGCAGACGGGCCACGTTCAATGAGGCATCCACCATGTCCAGGCCCGTGACCTCAGCGCCCCTGAGGGCCAGGGCTTCGGACAGAATGCCGCCACCGCAGCCCACGTCCAGGGCTTTGCCACCGGCAAGTCCCGCGTGTCGGTCGATGAAACCCGCGCGGAGCGGATTCAACTCGTGTAGTGGTTTGAACTCACCGTCCGGATCCCACCAGCGGTGGGCGGATTGTTCGAACTTGGCCAATTCCGCCGGGTTGACGTTGGCAGGAGTCTCATTCATGGCGTGGATTCAGGGGAGTGACGATGAAAGGATGGACAGGGTTATGAGAGTTTCGCGGGCGGCTTTCAAGCATCGGTCGCCGCGATTTTTTCGCGCCAGCCCGATGCGGTGGCCACGATGGCGTCCGTATCAAGGGTGACCAGTTCGCGATTGCGGAGCAGATTGCGTCCCGCGACCCATACGTCGCTGACCTGGTGTCGCCCGGCCGCGTAGATGATCTGGGAAACCGCGTCATAGACCGGCTGGGTCTCCAGTCCATGCAGATCGATGGCCGTTATATCAGCGGACTTTCCGGCTTCGAGGGAACCGGTCTCATCACCCAGTCCCAGAGCCCGAGCGCCTCCGAGCGTGGCGGCACGCAGGGCCGCCGGGGCGGGAAACGCGGCCGCATCGCCCGCTACCGCCTTGGCGAGCAGAGCGGCGCTGCGCGCCTCACCCAGAAGGTTGAGATCGTTGTTGCTGGCGGCTCCATCGGTGCCCAGGGCGATGTTCGCGCCCGCGTCGACCAGCGACTGAACGGGGCAGAAGCCCGAGGCCAACTTCAGATTGGATTCCGGGCAATGGACGACATTGACCCCGGCGGCGGCTACACGGCCGATTTCCTCGGCGTTCAGGGCGGTCATGTGCACCGCCAGGAGATTGGGTGACAGCAAGCCCAGCCGTTCCAATCGGTCCAGGGGGCGTTCGCCGGTTTGCTCCACTGCCTGGCTGACCTCGGCGGCAGTCTCATGCACATGCATGTGGACGGGCATATCCAATTCATCGGACAGGGTTCTGATCCGCTCCAGGGGCTTGTCGGAGACGGTGTAGGGCGCGTGAGGGGCAAACACGCCGCGAACCAGCGGATGTGACCCGAACTCGTCGTTGCATTCCAGACCCTTGGAAATGTACTCATCCGCGTTTTGCGCCCACACCGTTGGGAAATCGATCACGATCAGCCCCATGGCGCAACGCATACCGGCTGAGATGGCCTCCCGGGCCACGACGTCCGGATAAAAGTACATGTCGTTGAAACAGGTGATGCCGCCGCGGATCATTTCGGCAATGGCATGACGGCTGCCATCCCGGACGAAGGCGGCGTCGACCCAGCGTCCTTCCGCCGGCCAGATATAGTCATTCAGCCAGCGCATGAGCGGCATATCGTCAGCAAAGCCCCTGAACAGGGTCATGGCTGCGTGGGTGTGGGTATTGATGAGCCCCGGAATCAGGGCGTGATTCGGAAGGTCGCGGTGTTCCGTCGCCTCGAATCGCCCCGTCAGTGTCGCCGTGGGCTCGATGGCGAGGATCCGGCCATCACGAATGATGACGCTGTGGTGGTCGAGGATGGGGGCGGCGTCCGTGACCGGGATGACCCAGCGTGCGGACAAAATAAGATCAGCGGATTGCATGGCCATGCCGAACAGACGATGAATGGGTCAGTGTATCCCGGCGACCGGCGCAGGACGATTTCACGGGGCCTTGCGGTGCGAGGGGCCTTCGCCGGGGTGTGTGATCCCGAACACGATGGGCATCTGATGCTGGGCGTGACGGGGCGGGGCTGTGCAAGAATGCGCCCCCCACCGCTGCGCGCGAAATCGAGACCTATGACTGATACGAAAACCCCGGACGCCATCATCTGGGACAACGACGGCCTGCGCCTGCTTGATCAGCGCATCCTGCCATCCCGGGTCGAATACCTGGCATTGGGCGATGCTCGGGAAACGGCGGACGCCATCCGGGACATGGTCGTGCGTGGGGCGCCTGCCATCGGTATCACGGCGTCATATGGGGTTGTGTTGGCCGCCCGTAATGCGCTTGCGGCGGGTGCGGATGACCTGGCGAGAGCAGTGGAATCGGACCTGGCCCTGTTGGCCGCCTCCCGACCGACTGCCGTTAACCTGTTCTGGGCCCTGGATCGGATGAAGTCCGTGCTTGTGAACCCGGCGTTCTCCGGCCAGGGGCTTGTGGACCGCCTGGGCGTCGAGGCCGAACGGATTCACCAGGAGGACATCGCCGCCAATCGCAGCATGGGCGACTTCGGGGCGGGCTTGATCAGCGCTCCTTGTGGCGTGCTGACCCATTGCAATGCCGGTGCATTGGCCACGGGGGGCTATGGAACCGCCCTGGGCGTGGTGCGTTCCGCCTATGCCCAGGGCAAGGTCACGCACGTCTATGCCGATGAGACCCGGCCGTGGATGCAGGGGGCCCGCTTGACCGCCTGGGAGATGGTTCAGGAGGGGATTCCCGTGTCGCTCGAGGCGGATGGCGCGGCGGCGTGGCTGATGAAGCAGGGGCGGGTGTCGTGGGTGATCGTGGGCTCGGATCGAATTGCCGCCAACGGTGATGTCGCCAACAAGATCGGAACCTACGGGCTGGCCATTCTAGCGCGCCATCATGGTGTGCGTTTCATGGTCGCGGCGCCCACCAGCACGGTGGACATGGACATGAGTTCCGGTGATGGAATTCCCATCGAGACCCGGGCGGAAGAGGAGGTCCTCGGGGTATTCGGTACCCGCTACGGACCGGAAGGCGCGGGTGCTTGGAATCCCGTGTTCGACGTGACACCGGCGGATCTGGTGGATGCCATCGTCACGGAGCGGGGGGTGGTTGAACGGCCAAACCGGGAACGGATGGCGCGGATGATGGCGGGGTGAGTCAGCCGCGGAGCGCGTGAATGGACGGTGTCGGTGATAATAAGTAAAAAATTGTTTGCTTATATAAGAACATGCTGATAGTGTCCGCCTCACGCCTTTCGGGGCACACAACACAACACTGTCTTCTACCAACTAACGTCTCGGAGTCATTCCCAATGCGTACCCTCAAGACCATCGCCATCGTGGCCGCCATCGCCGCTTCCTCCTCCGCTTCCGCCTTCTGGGGCAACGGTCCCTTCTTCGGCAACGGCCTGGGCAACGGCTTCGGCAACGGCGACGGCGCCTTCGACATGAGCTTCTCCATGAAGTCCCGCGCCAACACCTCCATGTACGGCTACGGCAACGGCTACGGCTACGGCAACGGCTACGGCTACGGCTACGGCTACGGCAACGGCTACGGCAACGGCGACGGCGACGGCAACGGCGACGGCGACGGCAACGGCGACGGCGACGGCAACGGCTAAATGATTTATGATATAAGGATTTGGAAAAGGAGGCTAAGCGATGAAAGCAAGCGAACTTAGGGTAGGAAATTACATTACCACTGTACGGAGCCCAGCCCCCTACAGGGTAAAAGGGGTAAACACCTACGGCGATATGTGGGGCGCCCGGCGCCCGGTGCAGATAACGCGTGATGAGTGGCAGCGCAATCACCCAAAAACCGAGGCGGTGCCGGTCTATTTCCAAAAGGAAAGGAAGCCTTGCCGCTTGCGCAGGCGAGCCTGTGAGGAGTTGGATTACTGCGAGGAGTGCGACTAAATGAAATTTCCCTACCTTAGCCGCGCACACTTACAGTACGAGAGCAATCTCGATACTTATTTCT
>JBMYTY010000091.1:0-6592 GCA_049604855.1 Gammaproteobacteria bacterium
TGGGCACGGGGGACCTCTTCCGGGCCCTCTGGCACCATGACGTGATGAAGCGTTTGAACATCATCGGTTGTGGCAGGGTCGGGCGTGTGCTCGGCCGACTCTGGTTCGAGGCTGGCGTGTGTGCACCCGGCGAGGTGCTGAACCAGGGGGTGGAGAGTGCCCAAGCCGCGGTGGATTTCATGGGGACCGGTGCCGCGGTTCGGTCTTTGGAGGACATGTCGGCCGCCGAGGTGTGGATGATCGCGACCTCGGACGCTGCCATCCCGGGTGCCATGACCGGGCTCGTGCATTCCGGCCTGCCGCGCGCGGGGGACATCATCTTTCATTGCAGTGGGGCGTTGGCGTCCTCCGTGTTACGCGGCCCCGGGGTGGCCGATTCGGTGCACGTGGGCAGCCTGCATCCGGTAAAGACCTTTCCCGAGGCACACGCCGCGCTGCAATCGTTCGCGGGCACCTGGTGCGCCGTCGAAGGGACGGAGGAGGCAGTGGCGTTTCTCAGGGAAGCGGTTCGATGCATCGGTGCTCAATCCTTCACCATCTACCCGGCGGACAAGGTGCTCTACCACGCGGCCATGGTCATGGTGTGCAACAACCTGACCGCATTGATGGACGCCGGTCTGGACTTGCTCGCCCATGCCGGGGTGGCTCCGGACCGGGGCGCGGAGATTATTGCCCCCATCGTGCACGAGACCCTGGACAACGTGCTGCGCTTGGGACCTCCGGATGCCCTGACCGGCCCCGTCGCACGGGGCGAAGCGGCGCTGGTGGCGCGGCAACTGGAGCGCCTTGATGCGCTGGACGCGGAACAGGCGCGGCTGTATCGGGTACTTGGGCTACGTGCCCTGAAATTGGTGGAGCGGCGCGTTGGTCCGCTCCGGGGCGCGTGGCTGGAGGTGCGTCGTTTGTTGGAGACGCCCGCACCCTGAGCGCGTTTTGCGCTACTTCTCAGAGGATCAAAAAAGGCCCATGAAAATAGAGTGTTAGCGCTTTCCCTCGGCCCAGAACTCCGTCGAATCGTCTATCGTTCATAAAACTGTCACATTCGTGGCGCGGCGGAGATCGGTTCATGCGGGTAATGATCTGGCTGGTGACCGTGGGGTGCATGATGTTGAGCGCTCCATCCGCGCTCGCGATGTACAGGGTGGTACTGCTGGATCGTTTTTACCCTGGGGATTACACCGTGCCCCGGCCCATGGAGCAGGACCTTCTCGATTCCCTCTACGGCATGGTCGATCTGGATCGGGACCGATCACGGGAACCGCTCTATCACGGGGATGTGGTGGAGATGCTCCTGGCCCATCCGGACATACAGGTATTGCGCTACCCGCTACCGGGGGATCGCACACCCATGGAGGGCATCCTGCACCAGCTGCGCAAGGTGATGGGCGATGCCCGCGATCATCATATCGATGCGGTATTGCTGCCCTGGGAATCATCCACCCTGATCAGTGCCCTGGAGCCCCGCGACCCACTTGAGGCCCAGCGTCCGCTGCGTCCCCGCGATGTGGCCCGTTACGTGGAGACGGTCAGGGGCTGGGGCAGGACCTCAGACGTTTGGAAGGTCACCTACGACATCATCCGCGCCCTGGAGGCATTGAGCGCGACCGGCATGAAGGTCTACACCATCGCGGGCAACGGCGGGCGCGGTATGGTGAATACCTTCTCCTTCGCGGATGGGGTGACCACGGTGGGGGCCAGCGAACGGGAGTTGTCGAGTTTTGTGTCTCACAACGCCTTCGTCGATGAGCGCGATCAGGCGGCCTATCTGTTTCGTCGGATCGACGACAGCCAGGGGCTGCCACTGGGCTATGACCTGGATGGCGACGGCTGTCCGGAGGTAGGGCTACGGCGCCTGACGGGCTACTCGGTGGCCCGGAAAGATTATCCTCGCGAGAGCTGGCGGGCGCTGAAGGGTTCTTCGTTCGCCGCCCCCCGCGCCTTGAGACGCTTCCTGGTAGGCACGGGGCGCCCCGAGCAATGTGTGTCACCGCTGGGGTCGTGAACTTCCCCAGGGATAGAGGACTTCAGGCGGCGTTCAGTCGTGCGGGCCGCTCGTGATCGAGCTCGACATACAAGGCCTGAAACTCGGTGCTGAGTTTGTGTCGCCCGTCCAGGTGAATCATGGGGCGCGATGCGCTGTGTGATTCGCGGATCTTCACGGAGCTGGAGAGGTAACTGTCGAGCAGGGGCTGGCCTTCGGCGCGTAGCTGCTCGACCAGCTCCCGGGGCAGACGGGCGCGGGGCTGAAACTGGTTCACCACGATGCCGTCGAGCTCCAGGGTGCGGTTGTGATCGGCGCGGATCTCGGCCACGTTGTCGAGCAGGGTGTACAGGGCCTGGCGTGAGAAGTCGTCACAATCAAAAGGGATCAACACGCGATCCGCGGCGATCAGGGCGGAGCGACTGTAGAAGTTGAGCGCGGGCGGCGTGTCGATGTAGACCACGGTGTCGTCGGGCAGGTCTTCCAGTGCCTCGCGCAGCTTCATCATCTTGTAGCGCGCTTCGAGTTTGCTCTCCATTTCTTCCAGCGGACGGCCCGAGGCCAGCAGGCGCAAACCGTCGAACGGGGTCTCGACGAGGTATTGGTCCAATGGGTGCTGGGCGAAGGAGAAGCTCAGCATCTGCCCGAAGAATGCCTCCGCCCCGGTGTTCGGGGCCGTTTCCGTGTCGCCGAGCAGGTAGCGGGTGCTGTTGGCCTGGGGGTCCAGATCCAGCAGCACGGTATCCCGTCCGGAGGCGGCCGCGATGGCGGCAAGATTGCAGGCGATGGTGGATTTGCCCACTCCACCTTTCTGGTTGAAAACGACGCGACGCATGCTCTGGCCTCCCGGAATGACCCTTCTGAGTCTAAGCGACGGGAAGGCCCGCCAACCCCGGTGGAATCCAATACTGATCATGGAATTCCATGCGATACCGTCCGGGAGACAGTCCTACGGCTTGGGAGCCGGTTTGCAGCGCGGAGTCCGCCGCCTCACTCCATGTTCAGTTCCTTGAGCTTTCGGGTCAGGGTGTTGCGACCCCAGCCGAGCAGCCGGGCGGCGTCCTGGCGGCGACCGGCCGTACGTTCAAGCGCCGCTTCCAGGAGGATACGTTCCACGTCCGGTATCACCTGGTCCAGCAGGCCGTGGTCACCCGCCATGAGCTTGCCCACGGTCCATTGGCGCAGGTTGCTCTTCCAATCGGTGTTGGCGCTTCCGCCAGCGGCATTCTCGCCACGCAGCTCCTCGGGGAGTTCGTCCGGGCCCACGTCACGCCCGGTGGCCATGACGGTGATCCAGCGGCAGGTGTTCTCGAGTTGGCGCACGTTGCCCAGCCAGTCGAAGGCCATCAGGGCCTGTTCCGCGGGCGCGGTGAGACTCTTGGGTTCGACGTTGAGCTCTTCTCCCGCGCGGGCGAGGAAGAACTTTGCCAGGGCGGGGATGTCCTCGCGGCGTTCGCGCAGCGGCGGCAGGCGCATGCGGATGACGTTGAGGCGATGGAACAGGTCCTCGCGGAACATGCCCTGCTTGACCCGGTCTTCCAGGTCCTGGTGAGTGGCGGCGATGATGCGCACGTCCACCTTGATGGGTGAATGGCCGCCCACGCGGTAGAACACCCCGTCGGCCAGAACCCTGAGCAGCCGGGTCTGGAGTTCCGCCGGCATGTCGCCGATCTCATCCAGGAAAAGCGTGCCCTCGTTGGCCTGTTCGAAGCGCCCCTGGCGCAGGTTGTTCGCCCCGGTGAACGCGCCTTTCTCGTGACCGAACAACTCCGACTCCATGAGTTCCTTGGGAATGGCGGCCATGTTCAGGGCGATGAACGGCTTGCCCGCGCGCGGGCTGTGTCGGTGCAGGGCCTTGGCCACCAGCTCCTTGCCGGTGCCGGATTCGCCGTTGATCAACACCGTGATGTTGGAGCGGGCCAGGCGTCCGATGGCGCGGAACACCTCCTGCATGCTGGGCGCCGCGCCGATGATCTCGGGCATGTCGGCGGTATTGTCCTGGGCGGATTCAGACTGCTGATGGCGATGTTTGCAGGCCTTCTCCACCACGGTCACCGCTTCATCGATATCGAAGGGCTTGGGCAGGTACTCGAAGGCACCGGACTCGTAGGCGGAAACGGCGCTGTCCAGGTCGGAATGGGCGGTGATGACGATCACCGGCAGATCAGGCTCCTTCGAATGAATGCGTTCGAGCAGGGAGAGACCATCGATGCCGGGCATGCGCACGTCGGTGACCACGGCATCGGGCGGATTGCCCGCCAGAGCGGCGAGGGCGGATTCGCCGTCCTCGAAGGTGGTCACGTCCATCCGTGCCCCTTTCAATGCCTTTTCAAGAACCCACCGGATGGACCGGTCGTCATCGATCACCCAGACCTTGTCGGGCGCGTGGCTTCGATGATTCATGAACTGAACTCCGCCTCGGAATCACCGCCTTCGAGCGGTAGATAAATGGTGAATACCGTGTGGCCGGGACGACTCTCGTACTCGATGAGCCCGCGGTGGTGGTTGATCAGGGTCTGGGCCATGGACAGGCCCAGGCCCGTTCCGCCCTCGCGTCCGGTGATCATGGGGTAGAACAGGCGTCCGCGGAGTTCGTCCGGCACGCCCGGGCCATCGTCCACCACGTCGATACGCATCACCGCGCGGTGTACCTGGCTGCCGATGGTGAACTGGCGATGGGAGCGGGTTCGAAGCAGGACGTGCCCGCCCGCGCCATTGAGTGCTTCCACGGCATTACGCACGAGGTTGAGGATGGCCTGGATCATCATGTCCATGTCGCCGACGAGTTCGGGCAGGCTGGGGTCGTAGTCGCGTTCCAACTTGATGTCGTTGCTGGTTTCCACGGCGACCAGGGTGCGCACCCGTTCCAACACCTCGTGGATGTTCAAGCTCTGGAAGCGGGGCTGGCTGTTCGGGCCGAGCATCCGGTTCACCAGGTTCTGCAGTCGATCCGCTTCGTCGATGATGACCTGGGTGTACTCGCACAGGGCAGGATCGGGCAGCTCGCGTTCGAGCAGTTGCGCCGCGCCGCGCAGCCCACCCAGCGGATTCTTGATCTCGTGGGCGAGTCCCCGGATCAGGGTTCGGCTCGCTGCCTCGAGGTTGATCAGTTCCTCCTCGCGGCTGATGCGCAGGTGTCGATCCACCTGTTGGAACTCCACCACGAGGGAGGTTTCCCCGTCCGCGTCGGTCAGTGGTGACGCAATGCAATCGACGGTGATGGTTTCGCCGGTGATGGTGCGCAGGCTGTTCTCGCGCTCGGCGAAGCTGTGGTTGTGGCGTAGGGCCTTGGACAGGCAGGCAACGATGTTGGGGTCGGCGGAAAACAAGCTGTGTGCCGTGGCACGCCCGACCTGGCGGCGGCTGATCTTGAGCAACATCTCCCCGGCCGTGTTCACCCAACGCAACTTGAGCGATGCATCAAAGAGGAGCACGCCCGTGGACATGTTCTCGAGGACGCGGCGCTCCAGGGCCGTGGGCTGTTGCTTTCCGATGGACATGCGGCGTTTACCAGCAAATACCGAGCCAGTAATGCCAGGGTCGGGAATGCCCCCTAACTTCTTGATTTCCACAGTAAGCCGTGGCGGTGTTGGCCGTGATGACCCGTCAATTTCCGCTTCATTGCACCAATATAGTGCAATGCTGTGGTCCCCGCTGGACCGGCTGTCGGAATCAGCGATGCAGGTGGAAGGTAATGGTGCGTGCGCGGCGGAGAACGCGCTTGTTCTCATCCAGCAGTTCCGCCGAGAGCCGGTGCGTGCCGCGGTCCACATTGCTCAGCCCGAAGCTTGTGGATGCGCCCGACGCCACCACCTTGTTGTCGAGGCGGATACGCACGCTGTGCTTGAAGTCCTTGTCCAGCGGAGGCGTGACGTTGACGGACACGCTCACGCTCCCCGGCGCGGAGCGTACAGTCCCGTCATTGGCGGGTGAGGCGATGGCGAAGGCGCTGTAGACGGTGGGTTTCTTCTCCTCTTCCTTGGGCTGGCTTGCCTCGTCGCCTGTGTCCTCTGCGTTCGTGCCGTCCTGGTCTTCCTTGGGCTCTTCGTCTTGCCCGGGCTGCGTGCCATCGGGAGGCGCTTTGGTCGGGTCCTTGTCATCCGGGCCGTCCGGGGCCGCGCTTTCACCGTCCGCGCCGTCCTTACCCGCAAGAGGTTCCGGTTTGGGCTTGGGTAAGCGATCCACGATGGGTAAGCGCTGCGCGGTCGCCTGGGCGGGCCGGTCGCCGTAGTGGACCACGCCGTTCGCATCGGTCCATTTGTAGATCTCGGCCGAGCTGGAGGTCCAGACCAGGCTGGTGATGAGTAGCAGGGCGATACGTACGGGGTTCACGAGGGGCGCCTCCTGGGATGGGCGTTCGCGCGAGTGGGGTTGGCCGCTTGGAGTATAGGCCTGGGTTTTCGTTCGCCAGAAACGAAAACGCCCCCGCGTGGGCGGGGGCGTTTTCTTTAGACCGTTGTCCCCGGGACGGGCCCGGGGTAAGGGTCGATTCAGCCTTACAGGCTGTAGTACATGTCGAATTCCACCGGGTTGGTGGTCATGCGCAGACGGGTCACTTCTTCGTCCTTGAGCGCCAGGTAGCCGTCGATCATGTCGTCGGTGAACACGCCG
>JBMYTY010000092.1:0-6589 GCA_049604855.1 Gammaproteobacteria bacterium
GTGTTCACCCAAAGACGAATACTTGGCAGTAATCACTGCTTACATCCCAAACACAGATCAATGGATTGAGGGTTTCAGATTGAGGAGAAAAACATGAAATGCATGTACTGCCAAGGCGAAATGAACAAAAGCACGGTGCCTTTTCACATCGACAGAAAGGGAGTTCATGTAAGCCTAGACGAAATTCCCGCCTGGGTGTGTTCCCAATGTGGCGAATCATATTTTGAAGAAAATGAAATTGATTCGATGCAGGCTTTGATAAAGGCTGTGGAAGAGCAAACGAACAGGTTCGCAAGATCGGCATAAAAAGGCCGAACAAGGCGCTAAGCTCGGACCGGTTTTCGTCGCTGCGCTCCTTAAACGGCCGGTTGGCACGAGCGTTAGCGCGCCGCACAAAGCGTGGCGCATCGGGGCGGGCGAAAGTCCCGGCATGGGAAGGGTTAACGGCGCTTTGCCCCCTTTTGCTGTCGCAAAAGCGGCCATCGCCTCAAACGCACCTGAAGGTGGGCGTTAAAAGGTTGCGAACTGTAACGTAACGGGTTGCGGTTTGTGTATGATTCAGAGTTTCAAGCACAGAGGGTTAGAGCGCTTCTTCAACACTGGGAAGAAATCTGGGATTCAAGCGAAACATGCCAGTCGGCTACGGTTGATTTTGGGGCGCTTGAATGCCTCTGCCTCATCGGCAGATATGGATCTTCCGGGGTTGTATTTGCATCAACTTACGGGAAATCGCAAAGAAATCTGGTCAGTTCGAGTTAGTGGCAACTGGCGCGTTACCTTTCAATTCAATGGGGTTCATGCAGAGGTTGTCGATTACGAAGATTACCACTGAGGCAAAATCATGCTTATGCACAATCCTCCCCATCCTGGCGAAATTCTCAAAGAGATTTGTCTTGAGCCCCTTGGTGTATCAATTACCGAGGCAGCACAAGCTCTTGGTGTTAGCCGAAAAACTCTTTCCAGCATTATCAATGGCAAAGCGGGGATTAGCCCTGAAATGGCTGTTCGGCTATCTATCGCGTTTAATACCTCTTCCGAAAGCTGGCTGAACCAGCAAACTCAATATGATCTTTGGCAAGCTGAGCAGCATCGGAAAGAATTGCACGTTAAGCGTCTATCCGCGGCGTAAGAACACATAACAAGGCCGTCAACATCGTTCGCGTCGCTCACCGCCGAACGAATAAGGTTAGATCGCGCGAAGCCGCGATCTGAACCCTGAACCGCTTCAGCGGACGTTTCGGTCTATAACGCTCCCATCGCGCTGCTGAGCGCAGGCGGTCGTCAGAGAGCTGTCTGAAGATTCAGGTGCTCTGTAAAAGGCAAGAAATCTTTATCGGCATGGAGTAGCCGAATATTGTTCTGAATGCAGAAACTGGCAATTATCACATCGGCGGTCTTTCGAACCGTGATGCCTTGTTTTCTAAGCGCCCGGTAATTGTTCGCGGCCCGGACTGCCGACTCCCGGCCGAGAAGATCGTAAATAGTGAGAGAGGTAAGCAGTTTTTTTGCAGTGCGGTGGTCTTTCTCGAGACGAAATCCTTGTAGCACTTCGGTCAATATCAGGTCGCCCAGCGCTACCGGTTCCTCGCTCAGCAAAACATCAAGCCGCTCTGTTTCTGGTGTGGCCGCGCCATTGAAGTAGGCGATCCACACGCTCGAGTCCACAAGCACCATTAATCGTTCCGCATATCGTCCAGGCAGCCTTCCCAACTCAACTTCCCTCGAAACTGCCGAATATTCTCCTGTTTTTTTAACTTGATCAGCGTCTTAAGGCCGAGCTCCACGGCTTCGCGCTTGGTCTTGAGCCCGGTCAATTTCAGTGCATCGTCCATCAGGTGGTCTTCAATCACTATGTTCGTCCGCATGAGTGTTAACCAATGTGTATAAATAACGGAAAGTCTACACATTTAGGGTTCCGCGGGAGTGAATGTCAAGCGGTGGCGCACATGACCATGGGGTCAACGCAGATCCCGAACGCCGCGTGAGCTAACCCCGAACCCGTCCAGCTCCGGTCTGTCGCCGCCACGGCGTGATTATTCCCCGCCGACAAACCCCAACTGCCGCCAGGCCTCGTAGCTGGCCACCGCGACGGCATTGGAGAGATTCAGACTCCGGTTCTCCGGCCGCATGGGCAGCCGCAAACGGCGTTCGGGGGAAAACCCGTCGAGCACATGATCCGGGAGTCCGCGCGTCTCTGGCCCGAACAGCAGGGCATCGTTTTCGGCGAATCCCGTTTCGAAGGCGTTGCCCGACCCCTTGGTGGTAAAGGCGAACATCCGCGGGTCGTGCAGGGCGTCGCGGCATTGTTCCAGGCTCGCGTGGGTCTTGACGCTTGCCCACTCGTGGTAATCGAGTCCGGCGCGGCGCAGGCGTTTGTCGTCCAGTTCGAAACCCAGGGGTTCGATCAGGTGCAGTTGGGCGCCGGTGTTCGAGCAGAGGCGGATGATGTTGCCCGTGTTGGGTGGGATCTCGGGTTCGAACAGGATGATGTGGAACACGGGCGTTGCGTCCGGCGGTTGGCGGATGGACGCGCCTTTGGCGCGGCGGTGAAGCGGGTGGCTCGTTATACTTGCGCGCCTGGGGTGCTTGGAAGGCCGGGGCCGTTCCAGGTCCTTGCCTGACGCCTGCTCTTGCGCCCCAATCCATCCAGCGATCCACACCACGTGCCCCACCGGGCCGAACCTTCGGTAGCCATGAGTACAGCCCCCGATTCCCGTCTGCGTACTGACTTTTGCGGCATGGAGATGTCCAGCCCCATCGTGCTTCTGTCCGGCTGCGTGGGCTTTGGCGAGGAGTACACGCGGGTGGAGGGCTTCTCCAACACACAGGTCGGTGGGGTCTGCCTGAAGGGCACGACCCTCGAACCGCGCCTGGGTAACCGGCCGCACCGCGTCTACGAGACCCCCGGCGGCATGCTCAATTCCATCGGCTTGCAGAACCCCGGGGTGGACAAGGTCATCGACGACATCCTCCCGGGTCTCGATTTCGCCGAGACCCGCTTCATCGCCAATGTCTCCGGCAACACCTTTGAGGAGTACGAGGAGATCACCCGCCGCTTCGATGATTCACCCATCGATGCGATTGAGATCAATATCTCCTGCCCGAACGTGAAGGACGGCGCCAAGACCTTCGGTAACTTTCCGGACATGTCGGCCAAGGTGGTCGAGGTCTGCCGTCGGGCCACGAAGAAGCCGCTGATCACCAAGCTCAGCCCGAACCAGACGGATATCGCCGAGAATGCGCGTCTGTGTATCGAGGCCGGTACCGACGGGCTGTCGGTGATCAACACCCTCATGGGCATGGCCGTGGATATCGAGAAACGGGCCCCGGTGATCGGCAACAACCAGGGTGGCCTGTCCGGACCGGCCATCAAACCCGTGGCCCTGCTCAAGACCCATCAGGTCTACCAGGTGGCGGGGCCCAAAGGGATACCCATCCTCGGCCAGGGCGGGATCATGACGGCGCAGGATGCCCTGGAGTTCATCATTGCCGGAGCAACCACGGTTGGCATCGGTACCGCGCTGTTCTACGACCCCCTGGTGTGCTCAAGCATCAACGCGGGTCTGCTGGACTATATGCAGCGCCACGACGTGGATGACCTGTCCTCCCTGGTGGGCTCGCTGCAACTGAACAATGCCATCGCCTGCGGCTGCGACGACTGAACACCGTGACATCGGACGGCATCCATGCCCTGGGGCTGAAGCTGGGGCGGCGCACCGATGCGGATGGGCTCGACCCGGTGCCGCGCGCGCTGTCACGCGCTGGATTGAACCTGCCCGCATTCCATGGTGAGGACCTCTGGAACTGCTGGGAGACCGGTTTCCTGCTGGAGTCGGGCCTGCCCCAGGTCTGGCACATGCAGTGCCACTATGGCGCCGATTCGCCGAACATCATCGAATCCAAGAGCTTCAAGCTGTTCCTCAACGCCCGCAATAACGAGCATTTCGCCGATGTGGACGACTTTGCCGAGCGCATCCGCGGGCCCTTGGAGGCCTGCGCGGGGGCAGCGGTCAGCCTGGTGTTCCACGCCCCGGAGCGCTCGCCAACGCCGCGACGGGCCCGGGGAGACTGTGTGGATACATTGACGTTCGCGGGCGTGGATTCGGCCTATCGGCCCGATGTTCTCATCCGCGCGGATGCCGAGCCCGGGGACTGGGCCCTGCATTCACACCTGCTGCGTTCGCGTTGTCCGGTCACCGGGCAACCGGACTGGGGCACGGTCGAGGTCCAGGGCAGGGGGGCGCGCCCCACGCCCGAGGCTTTTCTGGCCTACGTGGTCGGCCTGCGAGAACACCAGGATTTTCACGAGGCCTGTTGTGAGCGGATCTTTTCCGACATCCACGAGCGCTTGAGTCCCGATGCCCTGACGGTGCGTTGTGCCTATACCCGCCGTGGGGGCCTGGACATCAACCCGGTCCGGTCCACGCAATCAATCGCGGCGTCTGATCCCGCGCCCCTCTGGCGGCAGTGAACGGTCCACCCCGTAACGTGAGACGGGGAGCGGGGCCGGGAGGGTTGCACGGCTATTTCCCCATCCGGTTTCGGGGATGAGGGGGGAACGATCGGGCGGACGTCCGGTCCGTGCCCTTGTGTACGTTGTGATTTGGCGCGATCGGACTTTACCCCTGAAACGGGGGACCCCCGTCCGCATCGAGACCCGGGTCCGCATTGATCGCCGTCCGCGTTAGGGCGGCGAGAAAGTCGGGCCAGATGGGCCATCGCCAAGCTGCCGGTGCGGCCCCGATCCCCGTGATCGACCGGGTCGCGCCGGTTTTTTTTTGCCTCACGCACGCGCGCACCGCGCTGTCGTCAGTCCCCGTCGTAGTCCGTATCAAGCCAACGATCGAGGACCTTGAGGGCCTCTTCCACCCCCGTTCGCTTAAGGCTGGAAAAGAGCTGAACACTCGCCCCGGTGTTGGCTTCGTCCAGGGCTCGCCGGACCCCGAGAAGGGTGTTTTGCGCCGCGCCGCGTTTGAGCTTGTCCGCCTTGGTCAACAGGCAGTGCACGGGCAGGCCGCGGGGCGCGGCCCATGACAGCATCTGCTGGTCGTACTCAGTCAGGGCATGGCGCACGTCCATGAGCAGCACCAGGCCGCGCAGGGCCTGGCGGGTCTCCAGGTAGCGGCCCATGGTCTGTTGCCACTGCTTCTTCATGGCCTGGGGCACCTTGGCGTAGCCGTAACCCGGCAGGTCCACCAGTGAGCGCTGTTCATCGAGGCCGAAGTAGTTGATGGCCTGGGTCCGCCCGGGCTGCTTGGATACACGGGCCAGGCCGTTGATGCCGCACAGGGTGTTGATCGCGCTCGATTTGCCCGCGTTGGAGCGACCGGCAAAGGCGACTTCCAGGCCCTCGTCCGGCGGCAGGTGGCGCAATTGAACGGCGCTGGTGACGTACTCGGCTTTGCGATAGAGGGGATTCATGGGGCGGCGTCCGGGGCGATGTGGTCGCGGATGTTAGCAGTCCGTCCCCCTTGTCGTGGCCTTGCCGGTCGGCGGCCCAATTTCCCTAAGGATTCATGGGGTTTGACGCTTGCGGCCCGGTCCGTGAAAATACCGCCCCTTTTTCTTTCTGGGGGGTGGTCCCGGCAGGTCCGCCCTGGAGTCCTCAAACCATGAAATTGCCCCTGAGAATGGCCGCCCTGGCCGTCGTGGCCATCGCACCCCTGGCCCTCTCCACCCCCGCCACCGCCGCCGATGCCGCGGCGGGCAAGGCCAAGGCCGGTGCCTGCGCCGGTTGTCACGGTGCCGATGGCAATTCAGCCAACCCGGCCTGGCCCAATCTGGCCGGTCAGGGTGGCGCCTACATCGCCAAGCAGTTGGCGGCCTTCAAGGCCGGTGCGCGTAACAATCCCCTGATGGCCCCCATGGCCGCCCCGCTGTCCGAAGAGGACATGGCCAATCTCGGCGCCCACTTCGCCATGCAGCCCGCCAAGATCGGTGCCGCCGGGCCCAATGCCGCGGCTGGTGAGACCCTCTACCGGGCCGGCAAGGCCGCCGATGGCGTGCCCGCCTGCACCGGCTGCCACGGTCCCTCCGGTGCGGGTAACGGCCCGGCTGCCTACCCCGCGCTGCACGGTCAGCACGCCGCCTACACCCTGGCCCAGCTGAAGGCGTTCAAGGATGGAACCCGCGACAACGCCATGATGAAGGACATCGCCAGTCGTCTGAGCGACGACGACATGGCCGCCCTGGCCGACTACATCCAGGGCCTGCACTGAGCCTACCCTGGACTGGGCCAACCCTGCACTGAGCCAACCCTGGACTGGGACAACCCCGCACTGAGCCAGCGTCACGGCTTGGTCCCGGTCGGCTGTCGCCGTCGGGGTTTTCGGGCTGGGATGAACCCGGCGCGCCCGTAGGGGTCACAAAAGGCGGCTTCCATTCGGAGGCCGCTTTTTTGTTACTGCTGATGACCGGGCGTAATCACGGTTGGCCGTGCGGATGACCTTCCCGGGAAAAGGGTGATGATGCAGCCGTTTCACCGCGCTCCGTCGGACTCCGAATCCCCGGGGCGTGCTTCGCATACACTAGCGTGGTGCGCCAATCTATTTGGCACTTATAACGGCCCCATTTTCCGCCATGCCGCGTT
>JBMYTY010000093.1:0-6554 GCA_049604855.1 Gammaproteobacteria bacterium
CGACCGCGTCAGCTTCGGTCTGGTCGCCTACCGGGACAATCCCGAAGTCGCTCCCGGCCTGGAATACCGCACGCGCAGCTTCATCACCCTCGCCGAGGGCATGGATGGCGAGGCCTTCCTGGCCAAGACCCAGGACGTCGTCCCGGCATCGGTGAGCTCCAAGGATTTCCGCGAGGATGCCTACGCCGGCCTGAAAGAGGCCATCGACGGCATGGACTGGAGCGGTTTCGAGGGTCGCTACGTGGTCCTCATCACTGATGCCGGCCCGCGCGAGGGCGACGATCCCCTGGGCTCAACCGGCCTGGATACCGCGGCCATCAACCAACTCGCCCAGGACAAGAAGATCGCCGTCTGGGTGATGCACCTGAAAACGCCCTATACCGTAGCCGACCACGACTATGCCGAGAGCCGCTACCGCGCCGTCTCCAAGTACCCCGGCATCGGCGATTTCTACTACGACGTGGGCCATGGCGACGTGGGCGAGTTCGGTGGCGTATTGACCGCCCTGACCGCCCAGATCACGCGCCAGGTCGGCGATGCGGCCGCCGGCGTGGCCGCGCGCAAGATCGAGGAAAGCAACGAGGCCGAACCCGACCAGCTGAGCCGCTTCCAGCGCAAGGTCGAACTGCTCGGCTACGCCCTGCGCATGCGCTACCTGCAACGCCAGGACAACAGCACCGTTCCCTCCGTATTCGATGCCTGGCTGGTGGACCGGGACTTCCGTGACCCGGAGCGCGCCAGCCTGGACGTACGCGTCCTGCTCACGCGCGAACAACTGTCCGACCTGCAATCGGTGCTGCGCCGCGTACTCGAGACCGCCGAGGAAGGGGTACTGGCCCCGGACACCTTCCTGTCCGAGCTCAAGTCCCTGGCCGCCGCAGTCAGCCGCGACCCCGAGGCCGTCTCCACCAGTACCCGCGCCGCCGGGGCCAAGGGCAACCTGGCCGACCTGGGCTACATGCGCGAGTACATCGAGGACCTCCCGTATACCGGCGAGATCATGAATCTCTCCCTGGAGGATTGGGAGGACTGGCCCGCCCGTCGCCAGTTGCAATTCATCCACCGCCTGGAGAACCGGATCAGCTACTACCAGGCGCTGCATGACGACACCGACCTGTGGGTCTCCCTGGACGGCGGTCCGATCGACGGCGACTCGGTGTTCCCGGTGGTTCTGGAGATGCTGCCCTGATGCAGTGCCCCATGGCCTCCGTGGGAATACGGCGTGACGCCCTGCCCGGCCACCGGTTCCCGTAACCGATCATCACCCCATTCCTTCCCCCATTCCCCCCAAAGAGCGGACCTGACACCGTGAGCCGAAAGGCGCGAAAGAAGGCACCACCCCAGAAGACTGAAGACCCGGGTTCGGCCACCGCGTCCGCCGACGCGGCCGCGACGCCAGTCGGCGAGCCCATCTTTCAGCTCCGCCGGGTACAGAAACACCGCGAAGCCGAGGGCGTTCAGTTCCGTCTCAACGTCTCCAGCCTGCGCATCCACGCCGGCGAGATGATCGCCCTGGTGGGCGAGAGCGGTTGCGGCAAATCCACCCTCCTCGACATGCTCGCCATGGTCCTGCAGCCGGACGAATCCGGGACATTTCTGTTCCGGCCGGCCGGCGAGGAGGTCGACGTCGCGCGCGTCTGGGCCAAACACGACCAGAACCGCCTTGGCGACCTGCGCAAGTACCACGTGGGCTATGTCCTGCAGACCGGGGGGCTGCTGCCCTTCCTGTCCGTGCGGGACAACATCAGCCTGTCACGCAATCTCCTGGATCTGCCCGAAGACGACACCGTCGCCAACCTGGCGGCTGAACTGGGGATCAGGGACCAGTTGGGCAAACTCCCCGGCCTTCTTTCGGCGGGCCAACGCCAGCGCGTCGCCATTGCTCGCGCCCTGGCCCACAAACCCAGCATCGTGATGGCGGATGAACCCACGGCGTCTCTGGACCCGGTAACCGCGCATCGCGTCATGGATCACTTCGTCGGACTGGTGCGGGAAATGGGCATCACCCTCATCGTAGCGAGCCACGACTGGAGCCACGTCGACAAGCTTGGCCTGCGCAAACTCACCCATCGTGCCCGCGAGATTCCCGGGGCGCGTGGTTCAGAATCGGTGTTCAGCGACTGATGTCCGGTATCAGCAACGTCCGCCACCTGGCACTGAGCGATTACAAGCACGAATGGCGCATGTCCGCCTGCTTCGTCCTCGCCCTCGCCGCGGTGCTCGCCCCGATGATGGTCCTGTTCGGGCTCAAGTTCGGCATCGTCACGTCCATGGTCGACCAACTGGTGCAGGACCCGCGCAACCGCGAGATCCGGGCCATCGGATCGGGTCATTTCGACAAGGCCTGGTTCGATGCCCTGAACGCACGCGAGGAAGTGGCCTTCGCCATTCCGAAGACCCGCGCCATCGCCGCCACCATGGACCTGTTCAGCGAGAAGGCCGGGCGCATCGTGCCCACCGAGTTGATTCCCTCGGCGCCCGGCGACCCCTTGATCGAGGACCTGGACCGACACCCCGAGGGCTATTCGACGCTCATCCTCTCCCAGGACGCCGCGCGAAAGCTCGAGGTGGACGTTGGCGACCGTGTCGACGCAAGCATTGCCCGGCGTTTCGACGGCAAACGGGAGCGGGTCCACGTCAACCTGACGGTCGCGGGTATCGCGTCGGCGGCCGCCTTCGGACGGGACGGGGCCTTTGTGTCCCTGGACATGCTCAACGCGGCGGAGGATTTCAGGGATGGTCGCGAGGTGCCCGTCCTCAACTGGTCGGGAGACGAACCCAGGGGCGAGGACCGGCACTACCCGGGGTACCGGCTTTTCGCCCACTCCATCTACGACGTGGCAAGTCTCCGCGACGCCCTGGAGGCCCAGGGCCTCGAGGTACGCACCCGCGCCGCCGATATCGAGGTGGTGCAGTCCATCGACCGCAACCTCACCATCATCTTCTGGATCATCGCCGCCGTCGGCCTGGCCGGATTCTCCCTGTCACTGGGGGCCAGCCTGTGGGCCAATGTGGATCGCAAGACGCGGGAACTGAGCGTCCTGCGCCTGGTGGGCTTTCGCACCAGCCACATCGTCTGGTTCCCGCTCTACCAGGGCGTGTTCACCGGCATACTCGGTTGGGCCCTCGCCGCTGGCCTGTACTTCGGCATCGAGACCAGCATCAACACCCTGTTCCCCGACCAGGCGATCTGCGTGCTCCTCCCCGAGCATTACGCGGGGGCACTGGGTATCACGCTGCTGTCCGCCATCGTGTCCGCTTTCCTCGGCGGCTGGCGCGCAGCGGGTATCGAACCCTCGGACGGCCTGCGCGAAATCTGATTCGGTAAGCGCCCGCGCCACAGCGCCTTCGGGGCGCTTGTGCGCCGCCTTTCCAACCACGCCGAAATAGATTACATCTCGACTTTCCCTCACAGCATCAGGTCCGGCCTGCCCATGTCCGTTCGAAATCCAACCCAGACCCTCCAGACACTCGGCCTGATCTGCGCATTGGGGTTCCCGTCCATCACCGTCGCGGCACCCAGCCCCTGGGACTGTACCGCCACGCCCGATGGCCAATGGGACTGTCAGTGGAAGGGACCGGGCCCTGAACCGGCGCCCTCGCCCCGCGTGGCCGACGGCGCTGATTCATCGGCGGGTACAAGTACGGACACGCCCACCACGTCCTACGCCACGAAGGACGAAGAACCCTCCCTGTGGCGCCGCATGGGAAGCTGGATCGGGCTGGGCGACGATGATGACGGCGCCCCGAGCGCGGACACATCCGCGAAAGAACCCGCGCCCGCCGCGGCCCAACCCGCCCAATCAACGGAGCCAGCAAAGCCCGCAAGCCCGCCCGTCACCGACGCACCGAGACCTGAACCGGAACCGGCACCCACCGACGAACCCGACGGCGGGTCGGCGGACGGGGAAGCCAAGAGCGAAGGGTCCATCTTCAGCGCCGTGGGCGGTTGGCTGGGGCTGGGCTCCGGTTCCGGCGAAGATGCGGAGTCTGATGCCGATGCGCCGTCCGCTGCCGCCGACACCGCCGAACCTGTCCCCGCGCCCCCGCCGTCGGCCTCCGCCTCGGAATCGAGCCCAGCCGTTGAGCCCGAGCCGCAGCCCGAGCCGCAGCCCGAACCCGAACCCGAACCCGAAGCAGAGGCTGGGGAAAGCGACGATGAATCTTCCGAGGGCAGCGTATTCAACCGCCTCGGTTCCTGGCTCAGCGACCTGGCTTCCGATTCTGACGACACGGGTCCCGCTGACCCGGCCGAACCCCAAGCGACCGAGGAGTCGCCCGCCGCCTCGGCTGACGTCGAGGCAGCCTCCGGCGTGAGCGAGGCACCCGAGCGTCGATCCGCCGCCAAGGCGTACGCCATGAATGCCCCCGCTGCCTCGGGCCCGGAATCAGACGCCCCGTCAGCGGGCGCGGCACCGCCCCCGCCGCCCGCCGTCTACACCATCCAACTGGCCTCGGCTCGTGGCGCCTCCGGCGTCGATGCATTCCGGAAAACCCATGGTCTGGATGGCGCGCCCCATGCCGAGCGCGTGTGGAGCCACCAGGGCAGTCGCGACGGCGATGCCGTCACCCTGTTGCTGTACGGACGCTACCCGGGCTTCAGTGACGCAAAGAGCGCTCTGGAGAACCTGCCCACGTCTCTGCGCGAAGCGGAAGTCTGGATCAAACCGGTCGCCAACCTACCCTGATTCCCAAGCCGGCCGCGCCTGATGCTCGACTGGGCCCTGCTCATTGCCGCGGCATTCGCCGCCGGGGTGGTGAATGCCATCGCGGGTGGCGGGACCTTCCTCACCTTCCCCGCCCTCGTGCACGTGGGCGTGCCCGTCATCGCCGCCAACGCCACCAGCGCGGTGGCGGTACTTCCCGGCTATCTCTCCAGCACTCTGGGGTTTCGACCGGACCTTGCCGAAATGGACCGCGGCAGCTTGGTCCGCTTCGTGATCATTTCCATGGTCGGTGGATTGAGCGGCGCCGGATTGTTGCTCGTCACCCCCGCCGAGACCTTCAGTGTCATCGTGCCCTGGCTGCTGCTGTTGGCCACGGTGCTGTTCGCGCTTGGCGGTCGCATCCAGGGCTGGTTGGCCCATCACTCGCTGCCGATTCCCCTCGCCGCCTCATTGTTCGTTGTGAGTGTCTACGGCGGTTACTTCAATGGCGGGCTCGGCATCATCCTGCTCGCCCTTTTCACGGCGTGCGGTCTGGGCAGCCTCAATCGCATGAACGGGCTGAAAAACCTGCTCTCCTTTGCCCTTTCACTCATTTCGGTACTCGCCTTCGCCATCGCCGGAGCCGTGCTCTGGACCGAGGCCGTGGTCATGATGATCGCCGCCACCGCCGGGGGATATGCCGGTGCCCGGATCGCGCGTCGTCTGCCCCATGGCCTCGCCGTTGCCCTCATCACCACCCTGGGGGCGATCATGACGGTGCTGTTCTTCGTCCGTGGTTAACGCCCGGCACCGTTCGTCGTCGTCGGCCGCGCCAAGACCGCCATCGGCCGCGTGCAACACTTCGTTACATTCGTTACAACTTCCTGAAAAGCTCAAGCCAGAAGCTTAAGTCATCAAGATCACCGCCCGATCCCACGCCAACAACACAAATCCGGGATCGAGGACGGCACATCAAACCACTGAGGAGCCCACCACCATGTCCTTCGCGTCCTACCAGACCGATCTCGACCAGAACGCGGCCAACTTCACCCAGCTCAGCCCGCTGAGCTTCCTGGCCCGCACCGCCAGCATCTACCCGGACCGCGTCGCCGTGGTGCATGGCGACCTGCGCCGCACCTGGGCCGAGGTCTATCGGCGCTCCTGCAAGCTGGCCTCCGCCCTCAAGGGACGTGGCCTGAAAAAAGGCGACACCGTGGCCTTCATGGCCGCCAACACCCCGGAGATGTACGAGGCCCACTTCGGCGTGCCCATGTCCGGTTGCGTGCTCAACGCCATCAACACCCGCCTGGACGCCGCCGCCGTGGCCTTCATCCTGGACCACGCCGAGGCCAAGATGGTGGTGGTGGACCGCGAATTCTCCGCCGTGATGAAGGATGCCCTGGCCCAATGGGGCGCCGACGTGCCGGTGATCGACATCGATGACCCCAACTATGAAGGCGGCGAGCTGATCGGCTCCCAGGACTACGAGGCCCTGGTGGCCGAGGGCGACGCCGACGAGCCCTGGTCCCTGCCCGATGACGAGTGGGAGGCGATCAGCCTCAACTACACCTCCGGCACCACGGGCAACCCCAAGGGCGTGGTCTACCACCACCGCGGCGCCTACCTGAACGCCGTCTCCAACGTGCTCAGCTGGGGCATGGGCGACGGCCCGGTCTACCTGTGGACCCTGCCCATGTTCCACTGCAACGGCTGGTGCTTCCCCTGGACCATGGCCGTGGTGGCGGGCACCAACGTCTGCCTGCGCGCAGTGCGCGCCGAGCCCATCTACGAGCTGATTCGCGACGAGAAGGTCACCCACTTCTGCGGCGCCCCCATCGTGCTCAACCTGCTCAACAACTCCCCCGCCGAGCTGAAGGAAGGCATCGATCACAAGGTCAACGTGATGAC
>JBMYTY010000094.1:0-6504 GCA_049604855.1 Gammaproteobacteria bacterium
TGTCACGATTCGTTCAGAGCTTCCTTGGGCGGCATGTAGCCGGTTTCAGGACTGTTTGGCCGCGCTGGCCGGTTCTACGCTGTCCGCGCAGAGGTGGACCATCTGGCGCAGGGTGTCAGGCTTGAGAATGGTGATGTGTCGCCGCTGGACGGCCAGAATCCCCTCGCGGTCCATCTGGGTGAACAGGCGGCTGACGGTTTCCACGGCGAGGCCGAGATAGTTGGCGATATCGTGACGGGACATGGTCAGGTTGAACTCGAACTGGGCGAAACCGCGTTCGTGCAGGCGTTCACCCAGGGTCCACAGAAAGGTCGCCAGCCGCTCTTCCGCGCTGCGGTTGCCGAGCATGAGCAGCATTTCGTACTCGTTGCCGATCTCGCGCCCGGCGAGCCGGAAAAGCTGGCGATGGAGGCTGGGAACGTGGCGGGAGAGCTCTTCGAGGTGGTCGTACGGGACTTCACAGACGCTGGTGGTTTCCAGGGCGACGGCGCTGCAGGTGTGTTGCTCGTCTCGGACCGCGTCCAGCCCGACCAATTCGCCGGCCATGTGAAAGCCAAGGATCTGCTCCGAGCCATCGCTGGCGGAGGCGACCGTCTTGAGTGAGCCGGAACGCACGGCGAACAGGGAATCGAAACTCCCGCCGGCCTGGTACAGGTAGTCGCCCCGTTGCAGAGGTCGGCGGCGCTTGACGATGTCGTCCAGTTTGTCGATCTCATCCGGGCGTAAGCCCCTGGGGAGGCACAGCTCCGTGAGGCTGCAACTGCCGCAACCCACCTTCAAGGCCTTGATATCGACCATTTTGTAATACCTGGGTCTTGCGCGACCTGATCGTTCCGCCAAGCGGAACGCCGGCCCGTGTCTCTCGTCGATCTTGCTGTTTTGTCTGCCCTTTACAGGCGACCGGGCCACCCGTAGAAGGAATCAGGGCGTTGACAATAACCGCACCCTAACCGAAATGCACCCCGACACGGTCGGGATTTGCCGAAGTATGCCCCGCGCCCCGTGTGTTGCTCCATCAGTTCCGCGATAGCAGTTCGCGACTGTGCGAGTGCACGGTCTCCACAAGCGCGACCACGTGCTCGGGATTGATGTCGGGTGTGATGCCGTGACCGAGGTTGAACACATGCCCGGGATTCGGGCCAAAGGCGTCGAGGATACGCCGCGCCTCCGCGCTGACCTGCTCTGGAGAGGCGTACAGCGCGCAGGGGTCGAGGTTGCCCTGTAAAGCGACCTTGTCGCCCACCCGGGAACGGGCCTCGCCGATGTCCACGGTCCAGTCGAGGCCGAGGCCGTCGCAGCCGGTGTCGGCCATATCCTCGAGCCAGGCTCCCCCCCCCTTGGTGAACAGGATGACCGGGACGCGGCGGCCGTCCGCCTCGCGGGTCAGGCCTTCTACGATGCGGGACATGTAGTCCAGGGAGAAGGATCGATAGTGAGCGGGACTGAGTACGCCCCCCCAGGTGTCGAAGATCATGGCGGCCTGGGCACCGGCGGCGATCTGCGCGTTGAGATAGCTGGTGACCGAGTCAGCCGTCTTCGCCAACAGGGCGTGCATGAGTTCGGGCTGGTCGAACATCATCGCCTTCACCTTGCTGAAGGTCTTGGTGCCCTTGCCCTCGACCATGTAGGTGGCCAGGGTCCACGGGCTGCCGGAGAAACCGATCAGCGGCACCCGACCGTCCAGCGCGGAGCGGATGGTGCGTACCGCGTCCATCACGTAGCGCAATTCGCCTTCCGGGTCGGGGACGCCGATACGGTCCACGTCGGCCTGGCTGCGCACGGGGTGTTCGAAGTGGGGGCCTTCACCCTCGGCGAAGTAGAGTCCGAGGCCCATGGCGTCGGGAATGGTCAGGATGTCGGAAAACAGGATGGCCGCATCCAGGGGGAAGCGGTCCAGCGGCTGTAGCGTGACCTCGCAGGCCAGTTCCGGGTTCTTGCACAGGTCCAGGAACGAACCGGCCTTGGCGCGTGTGGCGCGGTACTCGGGAAGGTAGCGGCCGGCCTGGCGCATGAGCCAGATGGGTGTCTGGTCCACGGGCTCGCGCATCAGGGCGCGGAGGAAGCGGTCATTCTGGAGCGGCGCGGTCATGGACGGTCGATACCCGGCGTGGCGTGGCGGCAAAGGGGGCGGAAGTGTAGCAGCACGCCAGCCAGGGTTGGGGGGCGCGTGCAGCGGCCTCAGCGGCCGCCCTGTCGGGAATACATCCAGAGCAGACTAGCGGCGGCAAGGGCGATCAGCGCGAAGGCCCCGGCGACCCAGGGCGCGGCCTGCATACCCGCTGCGGCCAGCGCGGTGTTGATCTGGCCCATCTGCCGGTCGCCACCGAGGGATCCACCCCCGGTCATGAAGGCGGGCAGGGCCAGGGCCAGCAGAGCATAGCTGACGGGACTGAGCAGAACCGCCCCCAGGGCAATGCGCCGGAGCAGACCACTCAGCCGCGCGCCGTCCATGGTGTTGCCGCTGCCCCGGGATCCCGCGGCGGATCGTTCCGGTTGCTTCATGGCGAAGACGCCTAGTGTGATGAAGCCAGTCGTTCGATCAGTGACCGCGCCTCGGAAGACCAGGGTCCCGTGCCGTCCGCCAGCTCACGAACCAGTTGCGTGGCCCCTGTCGGATCACCCGCCGCGCCCATGGCCTCGGCCAGGTGCAGTCGCAGTTCGGCATTGGCGGGGGCGCGTTCGTGGGCTGAGCGCAGAATCTTGACGGCCTCTGCCGAATCACCGGAGGCGTTCAGGAGCACGCCCAGGGTGTCCGCGACGGCCAGCGAGCTGCCGTCCGTGGTGTAGGCGCGCCGGGCCAGGCGCAGGGCCTCGGTGTCGGAGCCGCCATGACGGTGCAGGGCCCAGGCGAGATTGTTGAGCGCGAGGGTGTATTCCGGATTGTCCTCGAGCACCGCTCTGTACGTCGCGATCGCGGCCTCGAGGTTGCCGGTCTCGTCCTGTAGCTGGGCCTGGTACATGCGTAGGGGCTGGGGGGTGGCGCTCGCTTCCAGGGCTTGCGCGAGAATGCTGAGTGCCTGATCGAGGTGGCCCGCTCCCTTGTGGGCCCGCGCCAGCAGAAGGGCCGTTGCCGGGTTGCCGGGGTCCTGCGCGAACACGCCGCTGAGTGGTTCCACGGCCTCGCCAGCGCGGCCCGTCCGGATGAGCAGCGTGCCCTTGAGTCGCAGAATGAGCGCATTGTCGGGTTTATCGCCGAGCAGTGCCTCCAGGTCAGCCAGAGCTTCACTGACCCGACCCAGACGCTCCAGGGCATCGACGCGGCCGATCAGCGCGGCACCCGCGTCGGGCGTAATGGACAGGGCATGGTCAAAATCCGCCAGGGCCGCAGCGAAGTCCCCTTGGCGAAGGGTGAGTCGGCCACGCTGTATCCGGGCCTCGACTTCGTCGGGTGAGCGCTCGAGTAGCGTATCCAGTCCTTTTCGCGCGGAATCGAGCTCGCCCAATGCACCGTGGGCGCTGGCCGCTGCAAGTTGGGCGCGGATGGATTCGGGATCCAGGTTCAGGGCGCGCTCCGCGCTCCTCAGGGCTTCCAGGGGGCGGCCGACAACCAGGTACACCTCGGCCAGTCCGGTATGCGCGAGCAGAAGGGATGCATCGGAGGCCAGGGCCTGGCGATAGTGCTGCTCGGCCTTGTCGAGCTCGATCCGGGCCTGGGCGATCAGGCCCAGGGTCTGGTGAACCAGGGGATCCTTGGGCGATACGGCCTGTGCGCGGGCAAGCAGCTTCTCCGCCGTGTCGAGATCGCCGATGGTGAATTTCAGCATCCCCAGGTTGAGGTTCGCCTGGAACTGATCAGGGTCGGCCTCAAGGGCCTGGGTGAGCAGTGTTTCCGCCTCTGCCGTGTTTCCGCCGCGCAGGGTGAGGGTTCCCTTGGCCGCGAGGAGATCGGCCTTCGCGATGGTGGTCGAAGCGGGGTCATCGGTCCGTGCGTCATCGAGCAGGGCGCGTGCATCGTCCGGTCGCCGCAGACGTTCGAGCAATCGGGCCGCTTCCAGGTGAGCCCGCGCGGATCCGGCGGCCATGGCCTGGCGATAGGCCGCCAGCGCCTCCTCGCCGCGGTCGAGTGCGGCGAGGGCCTGGGCCTTGAGGATCAGGACCTGGGGGTCATTTGCCTCGGCACCCGGCGCCTGGCCTTCGCTCACGCGACCGAGTATCTGATCGGCCTTGGCCAGGGCGGCCCCGGGCCTGTCGTTGAGCAGGTCCAGGCGAATGGCCAGGGCGATGATGCCCGGTTGCTCCGGGTAGGCATTGAGCAGCTTTCGGATGCGTCCCTCGGCCTTGCGACGGTCCAGGTTCAGCAGGTCCAGACGCGCCAGTTCCACTTCGGCGGCGAGCATGGAGGGAGCGAGGGTCAAGGCCTTTTCAAAGGCCAGATTGGCTGTCGTGCGGTCACCGGAACCGAGGGCCGCGCGGCCGTAGGCGAACCAGATGGACGGGGAGTCCGGAATCAGGAGGGTGGCCTTGCGCAGGGTCTCGCCTGCGGCGCTGGGATCGCCCCGGCCCAGGGATAGCAGACCGGAGAGGTAGTTGTGCGTGCCTTCGGAGCGGCGGCTGTTGGTGGGGGCCGCCGCGACCAGGGCCTCCAACTCGTCCCAGCGGGCGCGGCTGGTGAGCAGTTCGCCATGGGCCTGGAACAGCCGACTGTTGTCCGGGGCAACCGCCTCGCTGTTCGAGTACACCTCGATCGCGGCATCGATATTCCCGGAGCGGGCGTGCAGGGCGGCCAGACGCAGGGCGACGGCGATATTGTCGGGTTCCGCCTTGTGTACACCGGCCAGGTCATCCCGGGCGCTATCGGTGTTGCCTGAGCGCAGCTCGAGTTGGGACTTCAGCGTCAGTGCCGGACCGAAGTCCGGGGTTCGCGCAAGGGCCCGGTCGAGCAACATGCGCGCGACGCTTTCGTCCTGCCCCGAGCGCAGTGCGGCGGAGGCGGTATCGGTGAGGACCCGCGTATCGGCCTCGACGGTCTCAGCCAGGGGTTTGAGCAGGGAGTACGCCTTTGCGTGGTCACCGGTACCCGCCGCGATGCGGGCCGCCCAGAGCTGTTCCTGGCCGGGCGCCAGGGTCAGTTTGGCGAGATGCTCGGACGCGCGCTCCCACTCCGCGCCGCGCACTTCCAGGTCCAGTGCGGCGAGCGCGGGGCGCGAGTCTTGCGGGGCAAGATCCTCGGCACGTCGATAATGGGCGTAGGCCTCGGCCCACTGGCCCAGGGCTTCCAGGGCCCGTCCGCGTTGGTAGATCGCCTCCACGTGCGCGGCGTCGACCTTGATGACCTCCAGAAACGCCGCGGCCGCGGCCTCGGGACGTCCCTCGTCCAGGGCGCGTTGGCCCAACTGCAATTGCTCCTGGGCACCCTCCATGCTGCCGCCGCAGGCGCTGAGTAGCTGCGCGGCCAGGATCAGCGCTCCGAGCCGGAATGTCGTGCCACCGAAGTGATGTTTGAGCCACGAGCCAAGGGGGGTATTGGTATTCATCGTTTGTTCGGGAACCCCGTGAGGATGCACTTCAGGTAGGAGACCATCAGCGAAATATCATGTGCCCAACCCGCCTGGGCGGCGTACCACGTCTCTGAGGTCTGTCGTGTGTCGGTGTCGGGTGCCGTACCGGCGTTGATCAGGTCCTCCGATATCAACCCGGCTTTGGATTTCAGGATGATGCCGCGCCAGTCCATGGACAGTTCGGTCAACTCATCGCGTGTCCGTGGGCGTATGCCGACCAGGCGGATCCGGCCGGCTACCACGGCTGGAAGGCCCGGGAGAAAAACCGTCAGGAGGTGCCTTAGGCCTGACATGGGACGGGACCGATCAGCATCGCTCAGAAACGTGGAGATGGGCGCTTCCCGCCAGGTGGTGGGGTCGTCGTGGGTGGGTTGAATCACCATGGTGTGGCGGTACCGCACGGGCCCGGCCCGGAACAGGAAAAGCACCACGGCGGTGGCGGCCAGCAAGGGGAAGGCGACCAGCAGTATCAGCAGGGCGGTGATGCGCGAGAGGGTTGCGCGCGCACCGTCACCGGAACCGCCCTCGGTCAGAGCGCTCATGATCAGGTCATCGTCCACCGTCAGCGTGGTGCCGAGGCGGGTATCGGCGAGCCTCGGGCCGTCCACGATGGCGCCGTCGAGAGTAAGGCCCTCACCCACGTAGCTGCCTGCCGTGATCAGGCTGTCGCGCAGCACGCAGTCGGCATCGACAACGGCATTCTCCGAGCAGACCACATTCGGTCCCAGTGTGACGCCGGGTGCGATGCGTACCTGATCGGCGACGAACAGCGGACCGGTCAGGGTGGCGGTGGGCGATACCTGGGCCCGGGGGCTGATGCGCACCCCGTCGTCATCCGCGGAGGGCAGTTCGCCGGTCAGTCGCGCGTCGTCCAAGGCGCGCGACTGCGCATCGAGAATGCCGCGGTAACTCTGGAAGCGGTAGCCGGGTTGCGCGACCACCGTGCTCCCTCCGGGGAAATCAGCCTGCTGGATAAACTCGTGCTCCGTCCGGCAGCGCGCCAATT
>JBMYTY010000095.1:0-4793 GCA_049604855.1 Gammaproteobacteria bacterium
CAAGTCGTTCACCGACGCCTCCACCGTCCCACTGAGCAGGAAGTACATCTCGTTGCCCAGCTCACCTTGTTTGTACACGACCGAGTTGGGGAGCTGGAACAGGGGTTTGAGGTGGGTGACGACGGCGGCGAGGTGATCGACGCCGAGGTGGTGGACTGAGCGCGAAGCCGGGGTCTGCCGAAAGGTGCGCGCCGGTCTTTGCGTTGGGGCATCCGGCCCGGGGGGCGTGGGGCGTGGCCTGCGGGCTGAGATCAGTGGCGGTCCGGCTCCAATCGGTACGCGGAGGCGGTTTCGTTGCTGAACTCGGCTTTCACGCCGGGGGTCGCATCGAGCCGTTTGCGGGCCTCCTCGGTGCGGGCGACCACGTAGACCGGGCGGGGTGACATTTCCGCCTGGATGTAGCGCAGGGCCTTCAGGCGGTCCCCTGGGTGGTCCGATTGCCAAAGCGTTCGGGCCGCTGATCGACGGCCTGCGATGAGTGTGGCGGGGGCGCCGCTGACACGGGACAGGAACATGTCCGAGGCCATGCCCCAACCGTCGTGGGGTTTGGGGCTGCGTTGGAACTGCGTCGGGCGTTCCTGGCGCGGATTGAAGCCCACGTAGAGCGGGCGCCCGGCGATGGGGGGCAGGGTGCGGTGACGATCCACGAAAACCGCGTCAGATGGCGTGTGATCGCGGGCCCAGGTCAGGAGCTCCGCCTCGCCGGGGTCGCGCGCCATGGGGCGGCCATCGACCCGTACGGTGCGATCGACGTACTGGTAGTGCATCTGTGATGCCACGCGGTTCAACATCGGGTGGACGCACAGGGCGGTCAACAGCCAGAAAAGCGCGACCCGCGTGCGCGCCCAGGGCGCCAGGGCCGCGGCCAGAACCAGGCCCAGGATGAGAAAGGCGAGGGACGCGATCTTGTATTCAACCCGGTCGGGAGCCGCGAGCAGGACGTAGGCGAACAGCCCGCCCGTGGCGGTCATGAGCAGCAGGGCTGAAACCGCTCTCTGGCGTCCGAGCATGGAACGCACCGGCCCGGGGTTGAGCAGGGTCAGCAGGATGGGTAGCGCCAGGACCAGGGCGAGGTTGCTGGCCTGTTGCAGGGGGTAGGACAGCCACGGCAGGACCAGAAGGGCCGCGTCGCCGCTCTTGCCTGAGCTGGCGTCGAGCAAATAGGGCAGGGGCGTGAGGCCGAGCAGGCCGATGCCCAGCAGCAGGATCAGGACGCGCCGTTCCATGGATGTGGGTGAACGCCAGTGCATCCACAGGCCTGTCAGCACACCCAGGCCCACGGCCAGACCGGCCATCAGCCAGGCAAAGGGATAGAGAAGGCCGGCGCCCACCACCCCCGAGGCGGCGAGCAACGTGGCGCCCAAGCGCCCACCTCGACCGATCAGCAATCGGCTGACACCCAGAAAGGTCATGAGAAACATCACGAAACCCACCGGGCTGCCGTTCTGGGTGGTGAACTTCACGAAGGGCAGAAAGCGGAATTCGTTGCGAAAGCCCAGGTGCTGGACCCACAACTCGCGCAACAGGTTCTGCAGCGGGCCATATCCGGCCGCGAAAAGCAGGGTCAGTCCGCACAGGACGCCGAGCAGCCGGAAGGTCGTGTCGTCGTCGTACAAACAGGCGATGCGGTCGAGCAGGAACATGACCAGGGGGAGTGAGAGCAGCGTGAGGGCCCAGAACACCCAGGCGGCCGGGATACCCAGGCCCGCGGACAGCGCGGCGACCAGGATGTGTTGGCCGTAGGGGTAGCGCAGGGGCTCACCGGCCAGGAGCGGGTTCTCCGGTGGAATGCCGGACTGGATGATGCTGTTGACGACACTGGCATGGAGGTTGGCATGCCAGGTGCCATAGAGGATGTCGGTGTCCAACAGCAGGGCGAGACAGGGCAGCGCGAACAGAGCCAGCGCGGGCCAGGGGGTGTTGAGTCGACGCGCCGACAGAACCATCAGGCCCGCGACGATCGCGGTCATGACAAGCAGGGTGGCGGGGTGCGTGATCAGGCCGGGGGCCGCGAACATAGGGGTGAATGCTGACTGCGCGGATGGGTGAACGGGAGGATGCCTGCGCTGGAGCTGGGCGCCAATCCCGAGGTTCGGCGCGTGGCCGATTCCGGTATCCTCCGGTGCACTGATTGTCAGAGCAAGGGTTCGCTATTTCCATGTCCCTGGGTCCCATCATGATGGATCTCGCCGGCCACCGGATCGCTCCGGAGGAACGCGAGTTGTTGCTGCACCCCCTGGTGGGTGGGGTGATCCTGTTCAGCCGGAACTTTGAGGACCCGGATCAGCTCGAGGACCTGGTCTACGACATTCACGAGTTGCGTCAGCCCCGCTTGATCGTGGCCGTCGACCACGAGGGCGGCCGGGTGCAGCGTTTCCGCAAGGGCTTCACCCGCCTGCCGCCCGTGGCCCGGTTGGGTGAGCTGTACGACACGGACCGCGCCCACGCCCTGGACATGGCCGAGGTCAGTGGTTGGCTCATGGCCGCCGAGCTGCGTTCCCTGGGGGTGGATATTTCCTTCGCGCCGGTGGTCGACCTGGGGCGGGGCGTCAGTGGCGTGATCGGCGACCGTGCCCTGCACCGCAAGCCGGAGACCGTATCCGACCTGGCCCATGCCTATATGCGCGGCATGCATATGGCCGGTATGTCCGCCACCATCAAACACTTCCCGGGGCATGGTGCCGTGCGCGCGGACTCACACCTGGAGCTGCCCCGCGACGATCGGCCCTTCGTCGATATCGAACCGGAGGACATGCTGCCCTTCGAGCGCATGATTCACTTCGGCGCCGAGGCGGTGATGATGGCGCACGTGGTCTACCCCCAGGTGGACCCGCTGCCCGCCAGTTTCTCGCGTCACTGGATTCAGGACGTGTTGCGTCGGCGCATGGGCTTCCAGGGGGTGGTTTTCAGCGATGACCTGAGCATGGAGGGGGCCGCCGTCATGGGCGGTTACGGAGACCGGGCGCGCGCCGCCTTGGAAGCAGGCAATGACATGCTGCCGGTCTGCAACCACCCCGAGGGGGTCGCCGCCATCATCGACGACCTGGGGCAATACGACGATCCGGCGGCGCACATGCGCCTGGTGCGCATGCACGGTCGCGGAGATCTCACCCCCATGACCTTGTTCGGCAGCAAGGAATGGCGCGCGGCGGTGCGCGCCGTGCAGAGCTACGATCACGGCAATTCGCTGGAGTTGGAGGTCTGAGCGTGGGTTCGGAGGGGATCAGCCGCGAGCACATCAACCAGGTCTATCGGGAGTCTGACCGGCTGTTCACCCGGTCCCAGGTGCGCGACGCCTACGATCGCATGGCGGAGAAAATTACCGCGCGCATCGGCGAGCGCTTGCCGCTCGTACTCTGCGTGATGAACGGCGGGCTGCTGCCGGCCGGTGCCTTGGTCGCGCGGCTTCATTTTGTGCTGCAGCTCGATTACATCCACGCGACGCGCTACCGGGGAGAGACCCGGGGGGCAGAGGATCTGCACTGGCGCAAGATGCCCGATCTCCCACTTGCCGACCGTACCGTTCTGATCGTGGATGACATCCTGGACGAGGGGCTGACCCTGCATGCCATCAAGCAATGGTGTACCGAGCAGGGGGCGGCCGATGTGCTCACGGCGGTGCTTTGTGAGAAGCGCCACGACCGCAACCTGACCGGCACGCAGGCGGATTTTGTCGGCCTGGAGGTCCCCGACCGCTACGTCTTCGGTTCCGGGATGGACTACCGCGAGCACCTGCGAAACGCCCCGGGCATCTTCGCCGTGAAGGGCCTCTGAGAGAGTTTCGTCCATGCGTGCATTGATCGGTGGGACCGGGCTCGACAGCCTGGACGGGTTGGAGATCGTCGAACGGCGTGGCGTAACCACGCGTTGGGGCGAGCCATCGTCGGAATTGGCCTTTGGGCGGATCGGGGGCCGTGACCTGGTGTTCCTGGCACGGCATGGCGGTGGGCACACCCTGCCGCCCCATCGGGTCAACTACCGGGCCAATATCCAGGCGCTGAAGGACGTTGGGGTCACCGAGGTGGTGGCGGCGACCGCGGTCGGGGGGATCGCCGCGTTCGCGGGACCCGGTGCCCTGCTAATTCCCGACCAGATCATCGATTACACCTGGGGGCGCGCACATACCTTCGCGGATGGCGCCGATCTGCCCCTGTTGCACGTGGATTTCACCGAACCCTACTGTGCCGAACTGCGCACGCAACTGCTTGAGGCCGCACGCCATGCGGATATCGCGGTGCATGATGGCGGGTGTTATGGCGCGACCCAGGGGCCGCGCCTGGAGAGCGCGGCCGAGGTCGTCCGCCTGGAGCGTGATGGCTGTGACCTGGTCGGCATGACGGGCATGCCGGAAGCCGCCCTCGCCCGGGAAGCGGGGCTTTGCTACGCGGGGGTCTCCGTGGTGGCCAATTGGGCGGCGGGCAAGGCCGATGGCGAGATCACCATGGCCGATATCGAGCGCGAGCTCGCGACGGGCATGGTGGGCTTGCGGGCCCTGATCACGCGTTGGTTGGCGGGATAGCCACGCGGCGCCCGGGGAAATCCGCAAGCGCCAATCCATAGGCACCAATCCATAGGGGCCAATACATAGCCAGGGGGGGTTTGACGTTGCGACGGACAATCGCCTAGCATCCGGCCCCGTATTCAGCGCCGATTTGATCTTCAGCTTGCGGGCGCTCAACAAATTCAGCTAAAGAGGGGGTGAAATCCCGCTTTGGCATCAGGCTGAACGCGGGTTTTTTTGTGTCCGTATTCCACAGCCGACGGCTGCACCGGGATACTTGGAGCGGCCGACC
>JBMYTY010000095.1:4803-6479 GCA_049604855.1 Gammaproteobacteria bacterium
CGTGTTTGGCGGATTGTTGGGTGTGCCCGCCCAGGGTTGCCAGCATGAGCGAATTCGACAATGGGGCCGGTGACGGCTTCGATTCACGGAATCCCTTCGCGGATCTTGAGTTTGAGACCCGCGCGGTCCGGGCCGGCCAGGTGCGCACGGCCGAGGGCGAGCATTCCGAGCCCATCTTCACCACCTCCAGCTTTGCCTTCGAGAGCGCCGCGCAGGCCGCGGCACGCTTCGGCGGCGATGAGCCGGGCAACATCTACTCGCGTTTCACCAACCCCACGGTGCGCACCTTTGAACAGCGCCTGGCCTCTCTGGAGGGCGGGGAGTGCGCGGTTGCCACCGCATCGGGGATGGCGGCCATACTGGCTACCTGCCTGGGCCTGTTGAAGGCGGGTGACCACGTGGTGTCCTCACGGGCGATCTTTGGCACCACCAACGTGCTGTTCAATAACTTCATGGCCAAGTTCGGGGTGGAGACCACGTACGTGGCACCCACGGACCTGGACGCCTGGCGCGCGGCCATCCGGCCGAACACGCGCCTGCTGTTCCTGGAGTCGCCATCGAACCCGCTGGGCGAAGTGGCCGATATTCCGGCCCTGGCCGAACTGTGCCGCGAGCGGGGCGCCCTGCTGGTGGTCGACAACGTGTATGCCACACCGGTGCTGCAACGGCCGCTCGAACTGGGGGCCCACGTGGTGGTGCATTCAGCGACCAAGTTCATCGACGGCCAGGGCCGTGCCCTGGGCGGGGCCGTGGTGGGGGATGCGGAACATGTGGGCAAGGAGGTATTCGCCGTGGTGCGTTCCGCCGGTCCGACCATGAGCCCGTTCAACGCCTGGGTGTTCCTGAAAGGCCTGGAAACGCTGTCCCTGCGCATGGAACGACACAGTGCGTCGGCCCTGGAACTGGCGCGCTGGCTGGAGGAGCAGCCCGGGATTCGCCGCGTGTATTACCCCGGCTTGGCGTCTCATCCCCAGCATGAGCTGGCCGCACGCCAGATGAGTGCCTTTGGTGGTGTGTTGTCCTTCGAGGTCGAAGGCGGGCGCGAGGCGGCCTGGCGGCTGATCGATAGCACGCGTTTCCTGTCCATCACGGCCAACCTGGGCGATGCCAAGTCCACCATCACCCATCCGGCGACGACCACCCATGGGCGACTCAGCGACGAGCAGAAGGCCGAGGCGGGAATCGTGGAGGGGCTGGTGCGGGTGTCCGTGGGACTGGAGTCGGTGGACGATCTGAAGGCGGACCTGTCGCGCGGCCTGTAGGCCGGTCAGTTTCGGCCGGTCAGTCTGGGAAAGCCGTCGGGAAACGCCGCCTCATCTCCTCAAGTAGCTGGGGTTTTCCGGACCGTGCCGCGAGGCGCCTGACCAGGGTGGTGGCGGGGTTGCCGGGCCGGGGGCTGATCTCCAGGCTGCGCACCCAGCCGCCAAGAGCCTCGTTGGGACGGCCCTCCCTCAGGTGGTAGGTGCCCAGCAGTTCGTAGACCTGGGCGTGGTAACTCTTGAGGGTGGTGCTGGTGATCAACTGTTGGATGGCGGTGAAATCCTGGAGGATGTTATCGGCGTCATAACGTCCGCTAGCCAGTTGGATGCGCAGGATCTGCAGGCGGGCGAACAGGCCGCGGCCCAGCTCGCTCATGTCCTGTTCGACCGGGCGAAAGCCTTGCTCCGGGTCGTCGC
>JBMYTY010000096.1:0-6475 GCA_049604855.1 Gammaproteobacteria bacterium
TGATGTCCTTGGACACCAGCGTGACGTTGGGGTGTTCGCGGCTGAGCGAGAGAGTGACCGCGAGGATGTCGTTGTCGGCTTTTCCGCCAGGCAGCGAATCGGGCAGCGGTGCGGGCGAAAGACGGGTTTGGAAAAAGAGCTTTCCGCTGACCGGTGTCTCGCCCGGTGCGGTGGTCAGTGCCGAAGGAATATCGAGCCCCGCATCAATGGCGGTGAAATCCGCACCCTCGAGGATTTCGTCGAGAAAACGCGTGGTCTGGCGCACGTTGCGCGCGATTTCAGACGACCCTTTCTTGCCCGCATCCAGCTCTTCCAGAACCGTCATCGGCAGGAAGATGTCGTGTTCGGCGAATTTGAACAGGGCGGTGGGGTCGTGCATGAGTACGTTGGTATCCAGCACGAAGAGACGGTTTTCCGACGGCCCGCGTTCAATCATCTGCTGCACTCGGCATTGGGAGGAGGAAGAGGTCGGTACCGGAATGACCGGTCTGGTTCGGTTCCGCGGGCTTCAGCCCATGCGGATTGAAGGTCAGCTCTTGATGGGTTCGAGCACGGCATCGAGGTTGAGCCGGTCGCAGAAATCAAAGAACTCATCGCGCAGGGCCGAGATATGGGTCTCGGCGGGGATGGTGACGTCCAGATGCACGGAAAACATGGCTGTACCGGTGTGTGCCGCCGGGTAGCGGCTGGTGGTCATGTCTTCGATGTTGATGTTGTGGTTCGCGAAGAATCCGGCCAGATGATGAACGATGCCGGGCTGGTCGAGCGTCGCGACATCGACGCCATAGGGTAGGCGTCCTCCATCGCTTTCGCGGGCGTCGGTACGACGCGTGGTGATCTGCATGTCCTCGCGCTGGCCGAGCGCGTCAAGCGCCGTCTCGAGCTTGGCGACCGCGTTCCATTTACCGGATACGAGCAGGATGACCGCGAACTCCGTACCGAGGACGGTCATCCGACTGTCTTCGATATTGCAGTCGTTCTCGACTATGACTTCAGAGAGGGAATTGACGATGCCCGGATGGTCAGCGCTGAGCGAACTGATGACGAGATAGCTGGTCTTCATCGAAGGCGGAACGAGCCCCGGCGCGAGGGTGGGAAGGATGCGCGAATGGCCTGACTATAGCACCCGTCCGCGCCCGGTAAACAGGCTTGCGTCGGCTCCCGGCAAGAGCCTCAGGACGGGAAGACGCACGCTGTATTGCGGTGTATCCTTGCGCGCTGCAAAAACCGTCGGGCCGGGCGGTCCATTGCTTTCCTTTTGTTCACGAGGGGGTCTGATGTTTCAAGGCAGTATGGTGGCACTGGTCACGCCGATGAGCGATGACGGCGCCGTCGATTTTGAGGCGCTGGATCAATTGGTCGGGTTCCATCTCGACCGAGGGACCGACGCAATCGTCGCCGTGGGAACCACCGGTGAGTCGGCGACCCTGAACCATGACGAGCACTGCAAGGTGGTCTCGCGGGTCGCCCGCGCCGTCGATGGTGCTATTCCTGTCATTGCCGGAACAGGGTCCAACTCAACGTCCGAGGCCATAGCCCTGACGAAGTGCGCCCAGCAAGCGGGCGCCGATGGCGCGTTGCTGGTAACGCCTTACTACAACAAACCCACCCAGCATGGTCTGGTGGCCCACTTCAGGGCGATCGCCGTGGCCGTGGCCTTGCCCCAGATCCTCTACAACGTTCCGGGTCGTACGGCTTGCGACCTGTTACCGGAAACTGTCGCCGAACTGTCCGCGGTGCCGAATATCGTGGGTATCAAGGAGGCATCGGGAGATGTGGGTCGCGTCGCCCGTATCCGGGAGTTGTGCGATCACCCGATGGATATCTACAGCGGCGACGATGGCAACGCCCTGGCATCCATCATGGCGGGTGGTAAGGGAGTGATCTCGGTGACCGCGAATATCGCCCCCAAACAGGTCCACGACGTCTGTGCCATGGCATTGGCTGGTGACCATGAGGGTGCGAAGGCACTCGACGCGACGCTCCAGCCCCTGCACGAGGCGCTATTCGTCGAATCCAATCCGATTCCCGTCAAGTGGGGCGTATCCGCCCTGGGCCTTTGCGGCCTGGGTATACGCCTTCCCCTAACTCCCCTGTCAGAACACCTGCGCGCCGACCTGCGCGCCAAGATGGTTGACGCCGGGCTGTTGCCAGCCTGAGGTCTTTCCGGAAGTCCCCATGGAATTACATCGTATGACCAAAGCTCACCTGACCCTGCTCGCCGCGACCACGTTCGCCCTGGGCGGTTGTAGTTCGATCGGCGAAAAGATTGACGACGCCACTGGCAACCAAGCGCTTGAATACAAGCAGAGCCGTCAGGTCAACGCCCTGGAGATCCCACCAGATCTGACCACTTCGAGCATCGACGACCAGATGGTCGTGCCTGATCTCGACAATGTGCCCAGTGGATCCGCCAGTCTGTCGGATTACCAGCGCGAGCGCAGTGGCCAATCCAGCAGTGCCACCCGTTCTTCGCGGGCTGCCGCTGTTCTGCAGTCTCCCGATGGCGTCGAAGTCCTGCGTGACGATGATCGCCGTTGGCTTCGTATCAATGGCTCTCTGGATGATGTCTGGGCGCGCCTTCGCGACTACTGGGTCTCTCAGGGATGGCTGCTCAAGGTTGAGGACCCCCGCATCGGCATCATGGAAACGGATTGGGCGGAGAACCGCGCGGGCATCCCCGACGGGCCGATTCGTAGTGTGTTGAGCAAGGTTGTCGACGGTCTTTATGACGCGGGTACGCGCGATAAGTACCGGACCCGTGTCGAGCCGGGTCCTGACGGTACCGTTGAAGTTTTCATCACCCACTACGGTGCTGAAGAGCAGTTTGACGGCAGCGGCGACACCACCCGTTGGATCATGCGTCCGCGCGACCCGGAGCTGGAAACCGAAGTCATGCGCCGCATCGCTGTGTATTTCGGGGTGGAGGATCGGCGCAGCCAGGCCCTGGTGGCCAAAGCGGCTGAGACCAACCGTATCGGAGCTCGTTTGGTTCGGGCCACCGATGGCAGTGCTGCCCTGGAGATGCGGGAAGACTTCAACCGCTCCTGGCGAATCACCGGCCTCATTCTTGATCGCGTCGGCTTTGCCGTTGAGGATCGAATCCGCAAGGAAGGCACTTACTTCGTTCGCTACTTCGATCCCCTTGCCGGGGAGGAGAAGAAGGGCTTCCTGAGCAAGCTTGCATTCTGGAACTCCGACGAGAAGCCTCCACAGGAACGTTTCCAGATCAAAGTCGCCGAGACCGCACCAGGGGTCAGTCAGGTGACCGTGCACGATGAAAATGGCAATCCGGACCGTTCTGATACCGCGGCGCGAATCCTGGAGCGCATCAACGAGGAGTTGCGCTGACCGACGGCACGCGTCCGGGTGCGTTGCGCCAGTATCGGAAGCGGAAGCCGGGGCAACGGTACGCTCATAGAAGCCGGGTCCACCCGTGTGTTGGTGGATTGCGGTTTCAGCGTGGCCGAGACTGAGCGTCGACTTGGACGTTTCGGGTTGAAACCCGCCGACCTGAGTGCGGTGTTGGTGACCCACGAGCACACCGATCATGCGTCCGGCGTGGGGCGTCTGGCTCGTCGCCACCGGATTCCGGTCTGGATGACCCATGGCACGGCGAGGGCACTTGAGCGTGAGCGGTTTCCCGAGGTCCATTTCCTGGACCCGCATAGATCTTTCGATCTCGGGGCCTTGCACATCGAGCCCGTCGCGGTACCGCACGATGCCAATGAGCCCTGCCAATTCGTATTCGGCGAGGACGGCCAACGCTGTGGTGTCCTCACCGACCTCGGCCATATCACCCAACACGTCCTGGAACGTTATTCCGGTTGCCAGGCCCTGCTGCTTGAATGCAACCACGACAAGGGTCTACTGGCGGCCGGTCCTTATCCCGCCGGGCTCAAGCGGCGCGTGGGTGGTGCTTTCGGTCACCTGGAAAATCGCCAGGCAGAGGCCTTTTTACGGAACCTGGATCAGTCCGCGATCCGTTATCTGGCAGCTATGCACCTGAGCGAGAAAAACAACGACCCCCACCGGGTGCTGACTGGCCTGGAAGCGGTTTGGAAGGGGCACGATGGGCGTATCCGGATCGCCACCCAGGATGAGGGGCTGCCTTGGTATGACTTGAGCGTCTGAAGCGCGCAGAACTGTCCGCGAGGAAGGGGCGGGACTTTCTACGGATCAATCCGCATCCGCGACAACGAATGGACGCAATGCGCGTTAAAATCGGCGCTTATCCAAGGCGCCCTACCTCCGGGCGTGTGCCGTCGCCTCCCTGACTGACCCGGGATCCCCAGAGATGCTGCATCTGCGCGGTTCGTCCGCTCTTTCCTCCTTCCGTATCGACAAACTTCTGCCCAGGCTGCGCCGCGTGGTTCCGTCGGTGATTTCGGTGACCAGTCAGTACGTGCATTTCGCCGATACCGACGGGGAACTGGGTGACGAGGGCCTCGCTGTCCTGGAACGTCTCCTCACTTATGGTCCCAAGGCTCCGCCGGTTGAGGCCGAGGGACATTTATTTCTGGTGACGCCGCGCCCGGGCACGGTGTCGCCGTGGTCGAGCAAGGCGACGGATATTGCTCACCACTGTGGTCTGACTTCGATCCGGCGTCTGGAGCGCGGTATCGCTTACACACTGACCCGGGACGACAACGGCGCGTGGACCGATGCCGAGGTGTCGGCCTGTGCCGCCTTGCTCCATGACCGCATGACCGAACGGGTTGCTTTCTCTTTGGACGATGCCGTTGATCTGTTTGCGAGCGCCGAGCCCGCGACCTTGCGTCGGGTTGATGTACGCGGCGGTGGAAAGGCCGCGTTGGAACGGGCAAACAATGAATGGGGTCTGGCCCTGTCCCCTGATGAGATCGATTACCTGGTAGACAACTTCAGCGCCATGGATCGCGACCCGACCGATGTGGAGTTGATGATGTTCGCGCAGGCCAACTCCGAGCATTGCCGCCACAAGATTTTCAACGCGGATTGGATTATCGACGGCGAGGAACAGGACCGGTCTCTGTTCGCCATGATCCGAAACACCTACCAGCACAACCCGGAGGGTGTCCTGTCCGCGTACAAGGACAATGCAGCGGTCATGGCCGGAAACCGGGGGCTGCGTTTTTTCCCCGATGCGAACGACGAGTACGCCGAACACGACGAGGACATCCACATTCTGATGAAGGTGGAGACCCATAATCACCCGACGGCAATCTCACCCTTTCCGGGCGCGGCAACCGGCTCTGGCGGCGAGATCCGCGACGAAGGAGCGACCGGCAGGGGGAGTAAACCCAAGGCCGGCATGACGGGATTCTCGGTGTCCAATCTTGCATTACCTGACCTGCCCCAGCCCTGGGAGACCGATCATGGTCGCCCCGGTCGAATCGTCTCGCCGCTGGACATCATGCTTGAGGGCCCTATCGGGGGCGCTGCCTTCAATAACGAGTTCGGGCGCCCGAACCTTTGCGGCTATTTCCGTACCTTCGAGGAGCGGGTGCCCGGCGCGGACGGACAGGAAGTGCGGGGCTACCACAAGCCCATCATGCTGGCCGGGGGGTTGGGCCATATACGGGCCGATCATGTCGAGAAGGGCATCGCTCCCCCGGGCTGTCCGGTGGTCGTTTTGGGAGGCCCGGCGATGCTCATCGGTTTGGGTGGTGGAGCCGCATCGTCCATGAATACCGGCGCTTCGGCGGAGGACCTGGATTTCGCGTCTGTTCAGCGCGGAAATCCCGAAATGGAGCGCCGTTGCCAGGAGGTTATCGATCGTTGTTGGGCGGCGGGTGATGACAATCCCATCATTGCCATCCATGACGTGGGTGCGGGTGGCCTGTCCAACGCCGTGCCTGAGTTGGTCAACGATTCGGGGCGCGGAGGGCGGTTTGAACTGCGCAGGGTGCCCAATGATGAACCGGGAATGTCGCCCATGGAGATCTGGTGCAACGAAGCGCAGGAGCGTTATGTCCTGATCATCGAACCGGAGCGGCTCGAAGAATTCCAGCGTCTTTGCGCCCGCGAGCGCGCACCCTACGCGGTTCTGGGTGAGACCACCGCGGAGCAGGTGCTGTACCTGGGAGACGAGCGTCTGGGCGACACACCGGTGGAGCTCCCGCTGGAAGTTCTATTGGGTAAGGCACCACGGATGTTGCGTGATGTGCGCCACGAAACACCGGCTCTGGAGCCTTTCGACACCCGGCGGATCAATCTGCTCGAAGCCGCGGACCGGGTGCTGCAGCTGCCCACCGTGGCGGACAAGACCTTCCTCATCACCATCGGTGATCGCAGCATCACCGGCTTGGTGGCACGGGAGCAGTTGGTGGGACCATGGCAGGTGCCGGTGGCCGACAGCGCCGTAACGTTTGCCAGCTTCGAAGGGTATGCCGGCGAAGCGTTTGCCATGGGCGAGCGCTCCCCGGTGGCGCTGCTCGATCCCGTAGCCTCCGCACGGCTGGCGGTGGGAGAGGCGCTGACCAATTTGTGCAGC
>JBMYTY010000097.1:0-6468 GCA_049604855.1 Gammaproteobacteria bacterium
CTTCCGCGAGAACTTCATCAATATCAGCGTTGATATCGAGGGCGACGTGGAGATGGTCGACTTCTCCGGGGAGACCATGAGCCAGAAGGATTTCGCGTTCAAGAAACACCGTGTGCGCGCGACTCCGGTCATGGCCTTCTTCAATTTCGAGGGTAAGCGTATCGCTCGGGTGATCGGCGCGGTTTCCGGGCCCACGGAGTTCATCTGGTTCGGTGAGTACGTGGTAAGCGGTGCCCACGAGAAGACCTCCTGGACACGCTACAAGCGTGAGCGAAAGGCGGCGGCGCGTCAGTGATCGTAGCAACGGGTCGCTTGGCGGGAGGTAGCCGGATCATGTTTGACCCCCGGAGTGGACGCAGAGCCGGTGCGCGTACTGTCGGACAGGTTCTTGTTTCCTGCGTGTTATTGATGCTGCCGCTTACATCCCAAGGCCAGGACGGGGCGCAGGCGGCACCCACATCGGCTGTGGAGGCTGAAGAGCCTCGCCGCGACCCGCTGCCCGAGCCGTTCACCCTGGACGATGCCGTTGCACTGGGTGTCGATGGCCACCCTTCGGTGCGTCAGGCCGAGGCGGGTATAGGTGCCGCGGAGGCGAGCCGACTGGAGGCCGATGCCCTGAACGGGTTCGAAGCATCCGTGTTTGGGCGCCTGCGCTATGTGGATCCCTCGCCCGTCGCGGCCAACCAGACGAACAACGACAGCAGCTTCGGGGTGCGCGCGAGCAAGCGCTTGTACGACTTTGGCCGTGGCGCGGCGGAGACGGAGGCCGCCGAGGCGCAACTGCAAGGCGCGATGCTGGCGGTTGGGGCCGCCCGGGACCGGCAGACCCTGGAGGTGCTCAGGCGTTATTTCGATGTGATCGAGGCTGATCTGGCCTTCAATGTGGCCAACGAAGGCATGTCCATCGCCTTCGTAACCGCGGACAAGCTCAAGGATCGTCAGGAGTTGGGTCAGGTCTCGGACATTGATGTGCTCGAGGCCGATGCCCGGTTCCAGGATTGGCGCGTACGCGTTCGAAAAGCGGAAACCCGTCAGCGTGCGACCCGTGCCCTGCTTGCCGCCGCATATAACCGGCCCCTCGACCTGGCCTCCACGGTGGTTCCCGCGGAGCTTGTAGGCAACGACAGGGAGCTGGAGGAGTTTGACGTCCTGCTCTCACGGACCCTCCGGAGCAGCCCCGAGTTGACCGCACTCAATGCCAGGGTCGAGGCGGCCGAGGCCAGGGTTCGTGCCGCCGAGGCGGAAGACAGCCCCGTGTTGAGGGCCGAGTTCGATGCCACTGAGTACAACCGCGATTTCAGTGGCCGCGACCAGTGGGGCGCTGCCCTGGTGCTGGAGGTGCCTCTCTTTACGGGGGGAAGGGCCAAGGCCAAGGCGGCCCGGCGCGGCGCTGAGTTGCTTGAATTGGAAGCGCGCCGTGATGCCTTGATCCTCGACCTGCGTCAGCGTCTCCTGGAAGCCTGGCTGCGGGTGGATACCGCGCGTGCGGAGGTCGAACGCGCCGTCGTACAACTGGACTTCCGTGATCTGTATCTGGATCGCAGTCGCGCGCTTTATGCCCTGGAGGTCCGCTCTGACCTGGGCGATTCCATGACCCGTTGGTCCGAGGCCAAGCTGGACCAGGCCCAGGCTCGTCATGCCTTGGCCATGGCCTTCGCCCATCTCGACGCCCTGACCGGAGATCCCATCGTAGAGCGTTTGCAGGGTCGGGGAACCCCCCAGACTCCCGAGCCTGAGGAGGCATCGCAATGAACCGTTTTCAATTTTCGCTGCCCCGTTTGCCTCGCATCGTGATGATCCCCATCTCGGTGCTGATTGGAATGGGCGTGGGTACTCCGGCGCACGCGGAGACCGCCCAGGGACGCCTGGATTGGGAGAACCGGGTGGAGTTGGCGACCACGGTGTCCGGTGTGGTGAAGGACATCAAAGTGAGGGTGGGCGAACGCGTGAAGCGTGGTGATGCCCTGGTGGTGCTCGACAGCCGGGAATTTCATGCCCGGCTCAAGGCGGCAAAGGGTCGGGTCACTGGGGCGAAACCGGCCTTCGAGGAGGCGCAGCGCGAGTCGGAACGCGCCCTGGATCTGTACGACCGTACGGTGTTGTCCGACCATGAGCTGCAAAAGGCACAGATCGGCTTGGCCCAGGCCGAGGCCGAGTTGGAGCGGGCGGAGGCCGCGCGAACCCTGGCGGGTATCGATCTGGAGCGGGCATCGGTGCGCGCCCCGTTTGACGCGCTCGTGCTGCACGTGAGCGCCGTTCCCGGCCAGGTGGTGCTCAACCGACTGCAGGCCACGCCGTTGGTCACGGTTGCTGATGCGGGCCACATGGCCGTGCGTCTGGTGGTTTCCACCCAGGTGGTCGGGTCTCTGCGGGTGGGGCAGTCAGTCAATGTGAGCGCGGCGGGGAAACAGTATCCGGGAGAGATCACCGAGGTGGCCATGGAATCCGCTTCCCAGGGTGGATTTCCCATTTCGGTGCGTTTCGCCACCGGAGGCGATCTGCTGCGCGCCGGTGGCACGGTCAGCGTCGACCTGCCCTGATGGCCTGCTTCCTGTGTCGCGTCAGCGGCCGGGTCCAGGGGGTCTGGTATCGCGCCAGTACGGCCCACAAGGCGCGTGAACTGGGGCTCACCGGCCACGCCCATAACCTCTCCGACGGGAGTGTGGAAGTTCTCGCCTGCGGAGAGGACGGTGCCGTTCAGGACCTGCTCAGCTGGCTTTGGCAGGGGCCTCCGGCAGCCCGGGTTGAACAGGTGTCCCACGAAGTCTGGCGGGGCGATGTTCCCATTGAATTCACGACGGCTTGAGTCTTCAGCCGCGGACCCAGCCGCGGACCCGGCCGGTGCGCATCGTCCGGTACTCTTCGGGTCTCACAACGCTGATCGAATGTACGCGCCCCCATCATGAGCAATCGCCTCGCAAACGAGACAAGCCCCTACCTGCAACAGCACGCGGGCAACCCGGTGGACTGGTACCCCTGGGGTGAGGAAGCCCTGAGCAGGGCCCGGGATGAGAATCGCCTGATTCTCCTGTCCATCGGCTATTCCGCCTGTCACTGGTGTCACGTGATGGCCCATGAGTCCTTCGAGGACGAGACCACGGCACGGGTGATGAACGACCTGTTCGTGAACATCAAGGTGGATCGCGAGGAGCGTCCGGACCTGGACAAGATCTATCAGAACGCCCATTACCTGTTGGCCCAGCGTCCCGGCGGCTGGCCACTGACGGTGATCCTTGAGCCGGGGACGCAGTTGCCTTTCTTCGCCGGGACCTATTTCCCCCCCGAGCCCCGACACGGCTTACCGGCATTCCCTGACCTGCTGCGCAAGATCGATGGCTACTACCGAGCGCATCCCGAGGAAGTGGAGCGCCAGAATGCATTGGTGATCAAGGCCATGGCGGCCCTGCAGTCGCCCACCCGCCATGCCGAGGCGCCCACGGACATGAATGACGGGGCGTCGTCGCTACGGGCCGCCCGCGAGGCATTGGCCGCTTCCTTCGATGCCCGCAACGGCGGCTTTGGCGCGGCGCCCAAATTTCCGCATCCATCCAACCTGGTACATCTGCTGCGCCAGTGGGCGGGCGAGGGTGACCCCGAAGCCCTGAACATGGCCTGTCTCACCCTGGAAAAGATGGCAAGGGGAGGCATTTACGACCAGCTGGGTGGTGGCTTCTGCCGCTACTCCGTGGACGATCGCTGGTCGATTCCGCACTTCGAAAAAATGCTTTACGACAACGGTCCGCTGCTGGCTCTCTATACCCAGGCCTACGAGGCCACGGGTACGCGCCTGTTCATGGATGTGGCCATGGAGACCGCCGAGTGGGCCATGAACGAGATGCAGTCGGAGGAGGGCGGCTTCTACTCCAGCCTGGACGCCGATTCACCGATCGCTCCGGCGTCTCACCCTGATTCATCGAATTCAGGCAGCGTAGTTGAAGAAGGCGCCTTTTATGTCTGGGACCTCGAAGAACTCCGCGCTCTGCTCAGCGAAGACGAGTACGACGTGATCGAGGAGCGCTACGGACTCAAGGGCAAACCGAATTTCGAGGGGCGTTGGCATCTCAATGTGCGCCGCAACCCGGATCGAATCGCCGAGCGCCTGCGCATGGCGGGTGAGGACGTTGGCGACCTGCTCTCAGATGCTCACCGCAAGCTGCTGGCTGCACGCGATCAGAGACCCAGGCCCGGCCGCGATGAAAAAATCCTGGTGTCCTGGAATGCCCTGATGATCCGTGGCATGGCCCTGGCGGCGCGCAGCATGCGTGATCTGGACATGTTGGAGTCCGCGGAGGCCGCCCTGGGCTTCATCCACGACCGGCTATGGCGGGATGGGCGCCTGCTGGCCACCTACAAGGATGGTCGGGCGCATCTCAACGCCTACCTGGACGACTATGCCTACCTCATCGATGCCATCCTGGAACTGTTGCAGGTGCGCTGGCGGAGCCATTGGCTCGATTGGGCCGTGGAGCTCGCCGAAGCCTTGCTGGAGCGTTTCGAGGACAAGGACGAGGGGGGCTTTTTCTTTACCGCCTCAGATCACGAAACTCTTTTGCAGCGCCCCAAGCCCCTGGCCGATGAAGCCATGCCCGCGGGTAATGGTATTGCGGCATTTGCCCTGGCCCGGCTCGGCCATCTGCTCGGTGAGCCTCGCTACACGGATGCGGCGGAGCGCACTCTGCGCATGGCCTGGCCCGTGATGCAGGCCTCACCGGAGGCCCACGCCGCGCTGCTCATGGCCCTGGAAGAATGGCTGAATCCGCCCCAGGTCGTGGTGATCCGGGGTGATGGTGAGGCCTTCGATGCCTGGCATGAGCGCGGACTGCGCGGCTATGCGCCGCGTCGTCTGGTGTTCGCTATAGAAGCCGATGTCGGTCCCCTGCCGGGCCTGTTGGGTGAACGTATACCGCTTGCTGATTCCGAGGCCGTGGCCTACGTATGCAACGGCGTACAATGCCTGCCGCCGGTCCGGCGCCTGGAGGACCTGAGATCCCATCTCGATCAGTCCGAGTCCGTGGCGACGCCGCGAACGCCCTGATGTACTGATTCCGCGCTTGGTCATGACCTGTCCGATACCCATGTGTCTACCGATCCGAAAGTTTGCCTTTGGCCTGGCGCTCATGGCCGCGTTGGCACCCGCGCAGGGCCAGTTCCAGCCGGACCGGGAAGATCTTGCCGTGCCCTACAGGTTCTCGGATGCGGAACGATGGGTTCCGGTGTTCGAAGATCCCGCGCGCGCCGAATGGCAGATGACCGGAAAGCTCATGGACGCGCTGGGTGTCGAGCCGGGCATGAGCACGGCGGACATCGGGGCCGGCAGTGGCTATATCACCCGTCCCCTGGCCCGTGCGGTTGGCGAGCGGGGACGCGTGTTCGCCGTGGATATAGAGTTGAGTCTGCTGACAGCCCTCATGCGTCGTGCCGAGGCGGAAGGCTTGGACAACATTGTCCCCACATTCGCGGCGCCCCATGCGCCCCGCCTGCAGGCGGAGTGCTGTGATCTGGTGCTGTTCTCCACCAGCTATCACATGATCGCCGAGCGGGTGGATTACGTGGCGCGGCTCGCCCCCATGCTCAAACCGGGCGGGCGGATCGCGGTCCTGTCCTGGAGAAAAGAGATCACCGGGGATGGACCGCCGGTCGAGTACCGGCTTGATGGGCAGGCAATTCGCGAGGAGTTTCGACAGGCGGGGTTTGAACGCGTCGCGGAGTTTGGTTTTCTGCCCCAGCAACTGTTGCAGATATTCGCGCCGGTCCCCTGAGTTCACCCGCCCCCAGAGTTCACCCGCCCCCAGAGGTCACCTGATCGATGAGTTCACCTGTGCGATGAGTTCCATGAATCCGAAGGGCGACCTGCAGGCGCTGCGCGAGCGCCTGGCCGAGTTCGCCCGCGTGCGCGACTGGGAGCAGTTCCATTCGCCGAAGAACCTGTCCATGGCCCTCGCGGGGGAGGCGGGAGAACTGCTCGAACATTTTCAATGGTTGAGCGAGGCCGACAGCGCCCGCCTTGATCCGGACAAACGTCAGGCCGTCGCCCTGGAACTGGCCGACCTGTTGATCTACCTGGTACGAATCGCGGACCGCTTGGACGTCGATCTGGTCGATGCGGCCTGGCGCAAGGTGGAAATCAACGAGAGCCGCTACCCGGTGGAGAAGGTGCGGGGCTCGGCCCGACGCGCGAGCGAGTACGAAGACAGTGAGTGAGGGAAAAACCAAATGAATTTCACATGGGGGTATATCGGAACATGTGAAATTGCTAATATAAGAGCAATCTTCTTCAATTTCTTCACTGGAACTTCATCATGAGCTCCGAATCCGCAACCCCGACCATCGCGCCCGGCGTCAGCCAGGACGAGGTCTCCGCAGCCGAGCTGCGCAGCTCCATCGGTCGCTTTGTCAGCGCCTTTGAGCGCAGTTCGCGCCGATGGGAATTCGTCGTCTACCCGGCGCTGTTCGCTTTTGTCGTGTTGG